>SLOW01000154.1 GCA_007132315.1 Opitutales bacterium | reverse complement strand
GACCGCCGGCAACCGGTTTCCCTGGACCGCCTGGTCTATTGCGAACTCCGGCTCGACGAGCTTGCAAACGATCCGGAGAAGGGCCGGGCCGACGACCTCCCCTATGCCAATATCGCCCACTTGCGGGAGACTGCCAATCGAGTTTTCGTTGAAAATTGGAGCGCTTCTAAATAATTACACGGTTTTGTGAATACGGCGATAAACCGCCTTCAGGGATCGAGGGGGCGGATGGCGCGAATTCGGTAGAACTCTCTTTCCGGTGGAATTGCTGACCGCTGCCAACGGGCGCAAGAATAAATGTTGAAACGTTGTTCCAGCGACACGAATTCCCCTCGCTGAAACCGGTCTGAAGGGGCGCTTTCATGGATGGCCTATGATGCGGAAAGCGGACGGAACTGTCAAGCCCCAGGCAGTCCTGCAAAAAGTGGCGGAGCCGTCCCGGCTCCGTGCTGTTTTCGGAATCCGCGTCATTTGCGGTTTACGGCGACATTCCAAGTGTCACCGGTCGCAAGTGGCTTTTGAAGAGAGTTCTGCTTCCGCTCTCGAAACAGACTTTTCTATTTGGGCGGGGCGGTGGATTCACGGACTTTGAGTGAAGTGGGGACGATCTTCAGCACAGGTTTGTCGCATTTGCTGGAATCGTTGATCATTCCGATCAGCATCTCCATGCAGAGCCGTCCGATTTCTCTTTCGGCGATGCATACGGTGGTCATCGGAGGATCGGTGATTTGGCACAAAGTTTCGTCGGTAATACCGACGACCGAGAGATCGCGGGGGACGTTGTAGCCGAGTTGACTGGCTGTCCGGAGAGTAGCCGCTGCCATAAAATGGTTGGCGGAAACGATGGCGGTCGGCGCTTTCTTCAGTTTTCTGAGAAGATAACGGGTTGCCTGGATGGTCGGTTCCACTTGCCAGTCGCCGGTTTGCAGGTAGCCAGGATGGATGGGCAGCCCATTTTCCTGCATGGAGGAGATGAAACCGTTTAGGCGTTGCTGAGCCACAAAAGTATCGTCTCCGCCGATGAACGCGATTCGCTGGTGTCCCAAATCAGCCAGATGCTTGACGGCCATGGCCGTGGCTCCCGGATTGTCGGCTTCGACCTCGTGTTGCGAAAAATTGGGTGAGCAATTATTGGATACAAAAGGGATTCCGTAGCTGGCTAGCCTGGTATGGATTTGCCGCGTGGTATTGAACGAAGGATTGACGTTGCAGAAGAAAATACCCGCCACCCGTCCCGCTAGAAAATCGTGCAAGACCTCGTGTTCGTCTTTGAAGTCCAAACCCGAGGAGAGGCGAATGGAGTAGTCGGTTTTTCCCACGGCGCTCAGCGCCCCCTCCAACGTCTTCCCGCCCCATTCCAATCCGAGGGAGGTAATGATGCAGCCGATGGTAGTCGATTTCCCCGTCTTCATGGCCAGCGAGACCTCGTTGCGCACGTATCCCAGTTCGCTGGCGCCCCGCCGGACCCGTTCCGCGGTGGCCTCACTAATCCCCATCTTCGTGTAACGCCCGTTCAATACGCCTGAGACCGTAATACGGGAAAGGCCAGTGTGTTTGGCGATGTCGATGATACGAATCATTCGTTGGAAATACAGCAACAATACATGTAAAGTCAAGAGAGTCGTTGGACCTAACCTTTTCCTGTTCCTGAGGTTCGGAGCCACTTTCGGTCAGGAGGAGAAATTTTTTTTCTCTCCTCCCTTTCCGATGGGCTCTCTGCCGTCGGACAATTTTGTTTTTTCCTCTTTACAAACAACCGGGAGGAGAGGTAGGTTACAGCCACAATACACGTATATAGCCAGCGTGGGTTTTTCTTAGCAAACCGAAGGAACGATGAAACACGATAATGAATCGGCAATTCCCGTCCCCTTGAGTTCTCGACAGGGGTTCAGCTTGATTGAGCTCCTTACTGTAATCGCGATTATTGGAATTCTCGCGGCGATCCTGATTCCGGTGGTTGGTCGCGTGAGGGAGTCGACGCGGGCGACCCGGACCTTGAGTAATCTGCGGCAGGTCGGGGTGGGGGCGATGTTGATGGCGAACGACAACAACGGCATCATCGATCTGCATGAGTCGGAAGGCGGCGCCTTTAGAACCTATGCCACACTTCCGCGGCTGTTGTACGATGGTGGGTATGTGGATACGCGCGAGGTCTTTTTCAGCAGCCAGATTAACCGGCAATTTATGGAGGAGCGCCTTGCTGAGACGGGGGGCGGATGGGTGTGGGGGACCATGGGGATCATTCGGGATGGGTCGAGGAATCCAGGTTCCTTTACTCCGGGGAGGCCGGCCGGTGGCGGAGGTGGACTGGAGGATGCCGGCTACGCTTTGCGTCTTTCGACCACCGAGAGCGCGTCGAGTTTTCCTATTTTTGTGGACACTTCAACGGCTCCCGCAGCCGGGGGGACGGTGAATGATTCGGCGCCCAACGGTTGGGTTTGCTGGTTCAATGCGGGAGTCAGCTCGTGGAAGCCGGTCATGCGAAATGATTCGGCGGTGCTTATGGCCTTTGCTGACGGTCATGTTGAGGCCGCCGATCTCGATCGCCTTGCGGTCATTGTCACCACCCATTTTCAGGGTTCGAATTTTACCGTAATGGGTTCCCAGGGGCAGATGATCACGATTCCGACCCCATAATGATAATGAAGGAGAAGGATTTTTGAAATTTGATGAATGTAACACGCACGGAAGAAGTTGAAAGAGGTGGAGTGCTGAGTCGCGGCCCGGTCGGCGCCAGGGAAGATATCGCGGCGCGGACGGAGAGCTTTCGAAAGCTGGGGGCGGGAATTTTCTTTCATTATGGGCTCTATTCTCTGCTGGGGCAGGGGGAGTGGGCGTATTTGTTGCGGGGACATTCCTGGCCGGAGTATGGGAAGCTTGCGGAATCGTTCACGGCGTCGGAATTCGACGCTGTGGCGTGGGCGGATTTTGTCCGTCGGTCCGGTGGACGATACGCGGTCTTGACCGCGCGCCATCACGAAGGATTCTCGCTGTATGACACGCGGGGGTTGAATACTTTTGACGCTCCGCATAGCGCGGCGGGACGGGATTTGGTGGCTGAATTCGTGACGGCCTGTCGTGGCGCGGGCATTACACCGCTCTTGTACCACACGACCGGCGACTGGTGGTGGCGTGGACGTTCGACCAAGGACCTTTCGCCGGGTGAGTTTGATGAGTACCTCGACTATCTACATGCTTCCGTTGAGGTGCTTTGCCGCAATTATGGGGAAATCGGCGGGTTTTGGTTCGATGGCAATTGGAATCGTCCCGATGACGATTGGAAAGAAGATCGCCTCTACGCCATGATCAGAAAGCACCAGCCGCGGGCCGTCCTTGTGAACAACACGGGATTGCACGCACGCGGTGCGGTTGGTCATCCGGAATTGGATGTCCTTACCTTTGAACAGGCGGTGCCGGGGAAATCCGGTTTTAGAGGGACGTCCCGTCCGCTGGCGATGGAGACGTGCGAAACTGTTAACGGACATTGGGGATATACTCCGAGCGATTTCCTGCACAAACCGGTTGCGGAGCTCATTCGGAATTTTTGTGCCTGCCGCAGGTATGGCGCCAATTATTTGCTCAATGTTGGACCGCTCGGGAACGGATCCTTGCCGGATCTCGACCGGGCGACCATTCTGCGGCTGGGAGATTGGCTGCGAGAATATGGGGCGCCGCTTATGGATGGCGATCCGGTGGAAGCTTCAACGGAGAAGGATGACTTCCTGATGGAGTATCAAGGAGAGTATTATTATTTCGCCACCGGTTTGCAGGTGGGTGGCGACCACGATGTGACCGCATCTTCGGATGGAAATTCGGGATGGCGGACGATTTGCGACCTGCCGATCGTTCCGAGTCGCATTTGTTGGACGGACGATGGCAGTCAGGCCAATTGGGAAAAGATCGGTGAGGGTGCCCTCACTTTGAACCCAGGGAGTTTTTATTATGGAGACAATCCGATATTTCGTGTGGCGAAGATTTCGTAAATGTGCTTGGGGAATCGCCGGAGCGGTGGCGGTCTTGTTGCCGGGGGCACAGGAATCGCGAGGAGGTGAATCCGTCGCGACGGTGACGATTGATATGGAGAGCCGGTGGCAGCTCGACGGAACGACGACGCTCGATCGTACCCAGTACTTCAATATACATGGTCCCGGAAGCGTGCCGGAGGATTGGGTGTCCGTATTGGTGAACGAATTGGACGTTAATTTCGGACGGCTCCAGGGGCGGGGAATCGGTCCGCGGGTTTGGGAGCGATTCGTAGAATCGGGGGCGCCGTCTTTTAAGGAATGGGCTGCGTCGACTCCTCGCGATCCCTTGAAGAATGCCATTTATGAAAATCATTTGGAACGAGTCTCTTTGATTGTTACGGGCGTGGGAGAACCCGACGCGCTTGTGGAGGCGCCGGATGGGATTGCGGGGACGAAGAACGCGATTTTTTACTACTGGGATCTCGATCGGATGGCGGATTATATTGTACAAACATTTCGCTCGCAGGTTCTCCCGCGACATCGGCACCGGGTGAGATTCTTCGAACTGTCGAACGAACCTGAGGGGTGGTGGGCTCATGATTGGGAGCGATTGGCGGATCTTTATGTGGCGGTGGGAGAACGGTTCGCGGAGGAGTTTCCGGAAATCAAATTTGGAGGGCCGTGCATGTTCGCGCCTTACGTATTTGTCAAAAATTTTAATCCGTGGCGCGACGGGCTGCGTCCGTTTATCGACCGGACCAGTGCACAAGTCCGTTACCTGGCATTTCACAGTTATGACTTTTATCAGGACGCGCAGAAAGCCGCTTTGACGGACGACAGTTTCTTGGTCAGTGGAGGGCATGACGAGGCCCGGCTCGATTTTCTGGAGAATTATACTTTCAATCAGTTCGGGCGGGTTCATCCGAAGTTTTTCAGCGAAGTTGGCGGATACGATACGGAGATGATCAACGATCCGGGTGGGGAAAACGATCCGGCTCTTTCGAAGGAGAACGAGGAGTTGCAGAATTGGATGATGATAAACAGTGCCAACCGGAAAACGATGGGGTTCATGCGGCGGCCCGGGCGGGTGTTGAAATCCGTTCCGTTCATCCTTTTGGATACATCCGCGTGGAATCCGGACTACTACGCGTCGATGTTGCGGCGAGAGGAGGATGGAGGTTTTCGGATGACAACCCTTCGTCATTTTTTCGACCTTTGGGCCGGAATTGAAGGCGAAAGAATTTATGTGGAACCGGATGATCATAACGTTGAGGCGGCTGGTTTTGTTGACGGAAACAAAGGGTGGCTGGTCATGGACAACCTTTCCTTGTCGCCGAAATCGCTGGAGTTGAATCTCACGGAGGCGGGTTGGGATATTAGATCGATGCATCGTCTGACGTTCGACCGGGAAGCGGAATTGGTTCGGTGGAAGGAAGATGAAGATTACGATCTGAAGAACCTGGTGATTGGCGGCCACGAAAAGATTCGGATCTCCTTTCATCGTGACGGTGGTTTGGCGCGACAGCCGAGGCTGATCGATGAGCGATGGGTGTATGGAGACCGTACTCTGTTGCCGATCAAGGAGGACTCTCCGGAAACCTTCTCCTTCGATACGCCGGGTGGGAGGAATATTGTGCGTGCAACTCTCCGGGTCGGTTTTGGGCGCGCCCACGGCTTATCCCGCCGGCCTGAGGTGACGTTTAACGGGGAACGGCTGACATTGCCGGAGGCGGACTGGGGCGGGGATCAGTCGAAACTGGCTGCCTACTTCGGAGTTGTTCCCATCTCCGTTCACCCGGAGTTGATCGAAGAGAGCAACGAAGTTACGATCGCATTTCCGGACGACGGGGGCGATCTTTCGACGGTCGTCCTGGTCGTTGCCGGTGAGCGAGGAGAGATTCTTTCAGACTGAAGAAAGAGACTGCATGACTCTCCTGGATTGGATCATTATATCGCTTTTCTTCGCATGCCTGGGGAGTATAGCGTGGGTCACCAAAAGGATGACCACATCGGTGGCCGGCTTTCTTTCGTCGGAGCGGTTGGCTGGACGTTACCTGTTGACGGTTTCGCAGAGTATGGCGTTCCTGGCGGCGATCGGGGTGATCGGGAGTTTCGAATCCCTCTATCGCAATGGATTGGGAGGGCATTGGTGGGGCATGATGTATGCTCCGATCGGGGCGGTTATCGCGCTGACCGGATTTGTGATTTATCGCTACAGGGAGACGCGGGTCTTGACGATGGCCCAGTTTATCGAAGCGCGTTACAGCCGGCGACTTCGGATATTCACCGGTTCGCTGGGATTCATTTCGGGGGTTTTGAACTGCGCTGTTTTTCCGATGGTGACCGCCAACTTCCTCCTGTATTTCCTGCAATTGCCGACCAGTTTTGGTGTGATGGGACTGGACGTTTCCACCTATCATGTCCTGGTGTTCGAGATGGTGGCCGGGGCGGTAACGATGGCTATATCGGGCGGGCAGATCGCGATCATGGTGACTGACTTTTTCCAAGGTGTGATCGCGACGCTTGGAATTGTTGTCGGATCAATCTTCTTGTTGTATCATATCGGATGGTCTAGGATTTTGGATACATTGCTCGCTTCGGAGAGGATCCAGGAACCTGCGTCGCAGGAATTGCAGAGCGGTTTTTCGCGGCCGGAAGGTGTGTCGATGTTAAATCCGTTCAAGCTGGATGGACTTCCGGATTTCGGCCTGGCGTTTTTCGTCATGATGGGAATTTTGGTCATTGCGAAAACCGGTGTGTGGCAAGGGGGCGCCGGTTATATGACCGCGGCCCGGACTCCCCACGAGGCGAGGATGGGGAATATTCTCAGCTCGTGGCGCTGGTTGATGATAGGAGTGGGAACGTTGATTTTTGCGATTTCCGCCTATACGGTGGCGTGGAATCCCGACTTCGCCGCCGAGCAGGAGAACATTCGTGCCATGGCGGATGGGATCGAAGACTCCTACCTGCAATCCCAGATGTTCGTGCCGCTGGTCCTTTTTGAAACCTTGCCGGCGGGATTGATCGGACTGTTCGTGATTTTCATGGTGGGGGCGTCGATCTCGACCGACAATTCCGCCTATCATTCCTGGGGATCCATGTTTTTGCAGGATGTGGTGATTCCATTGCGTAACCGAACATTCGATACACGTGAGCACCTGACGTTGCTCAGGTGGTCAATCGTACTGATTGGGGTGATTGCGTTTGTATTCAGTTCGCTTTGGACGATGAAAGATTTCATCTTCATGTGGGTTGAAATCACTGGCGCCATTTATGTCGGGGGCGCCTCCTGCGCCATTATCGGGGGGCTTTACTGGAGCCGGGGAACCACCGCGGGTGCGTGGGCCGGGATGATCACCGGAAGTGTGGTGTCGTTTGGCGGAATTATTGCCCGGCAAATCTGGCCCGAGATGACCTTTCCATGGAACGATCAGATTATCAACGGGCTGTACATCGCCGTCGGGGCCGTTGCTTTGGCTTACGTCGTGTATATCGCGGTTTCTCTCTGTACATGCAGGAAACCCCACAATATGGATCGCCTGCTGCATCGCGGAGTGTATTCGGTTGAAAATGACAACCTTATTAAGGGCGAGCCGGTCCCTAAGTTGAAACAATTGAAGCTGCGATGGATTGGAATCAACAAGGACTTCACCCGTTTGGATACCTGCGTCTATCTGGCGATGATCGGGTGGGTGACCCTGATGTCCGCGGTCTTTGTTGCCGGCACGGTTTACAGTTTTCGGGTAAACCCTGGATCCGAGGTGTGGCGGACCGGATGGACCTGGTTGCTGGGACTCCAGGGATTCGTATCTCTGGTTACCGCGATCTGGTTTGCATGTGGAGGCTTCCGCGATGTCACCCGGCTATTCCGGGACCTGGCGCGAGTAAAGGTAGATGAGGCGGACGATGGATTTACCCCTGATCCGGCCGGCGGGGCGGCCTCCTTCGATCGGGAT
The DNA here is from genome assembly GCA_007132315.1 of Opitutales bacterium. Lineage (GTDB taxonomy): Bacteria > Verrucomicrobiota > Verrucomicrobiia > Opitutales > T3Sed10-336 > SLOW01. Next base: position 3,782 of record SLOW01000154.1, on the reverse strand, counting down.
GAGAACGATCGTGATTCATTGAGGACGACGGCTGTAACGAAGACGACATCGACAAAATGATGAGACAAACCTACTCACTCGGATCTGATTGGCGGTTTCATCGTGGTGAAATCGCCGTGCGAAACCATGGCTCGATCCATGCGAACCGTTTTGCCGTTCCCGAGTGGATGAAGGCCGGGAATCATGCTCTTTCGAAAACCGGGTTTCCGGATGAAGATTGGGCGATGGTGTCGATTCCCCATGACTTTGTGATCGATGGAACGTTCTCGGCGGAGGCGAATGTCGTGCATGGGTCCCTGCCGGCCGACGTGGCGTGTTACCGGAAAACATTCCGTCTTTCGGCCGGATCGACTGACAACTGTCGAGTGCATCTGGAGTTTGATGGGATCTACCGCGACAGCACCATCTGGTGTAACGGACATTTTGTCGGGAAGCACCTTTCTGGATACACGAGCGTCTCGTTCGACGTCACGGAAATGCTCTCCTCGGACGGAAACAACTGCGTGGCGGTCGAGTGCGACGCGCGGGAATTCGAGTTGTGGTCGTATGAAGGAGGGGGGATATATCGCGATGCCCGAGTAGTCATCACCCCGGAGGTTCATATTCCCTATGGCGGGATTCACGTCATGCCGCGCATCCCGCACGAATCGGATCCGGCGGAGGCGGTCATCGGAATTTCGGCAAGAGTTATCAACGCTGGATTCGGAGCGGCTGAATGTGCGGTCGTTTTTCAGGTATTGAGTTCGGAGGCGACCGGCAATGTGCTTTCAACTGACTCGGCGCGAATTTCAGTCGGTTCTGGCGAAACGGTGGAGGTCGATCGCGAATTGATCCTTGCCCGTCCCCGGCTCTGGGAGCCTGCGGATCCCCACCTTTACCTTTTGCGAACGAGCATTTATGTTGGCGATGTCGAGGTGGACCGTTTGGAAACGCGATTCGGTGCGCGCTCGATTCGCTTTGATGCGGCGCAAGGGTTTTCCATCAACGGAAAGCTGATGAAACTGAAAGGCGTTTGCGAGCACCAGGATCATGCCGGAGTCGGAACCGCGATTCCGAAGGAACTCTACCGTTGGCGGCTCGGGCGTTTGCTCGAAATGGGCGCCAATGCCTTGCGGACGGCCCACAATCCGCCCGCGCCCGCTCTGCTCGACCTATGTGACGAATTGGGCATTTTGGTGATCGATGAGCATCGAATGCCGGGAACTTCCCCGGAATTGCTGGGGCAACTCGAGAGCCTGGTTCGTCGCGATCGGAATCATCCCTGCGTCATACTCTGGTCGCTCGGCAACGAGGAAATGAATATTCAGGAAGGCCCGGTGGGTCCGCGCGTCATGCGGGTCATGCAAGACCTGGTGCACCGGCTCGATCCGATGCGCCTTTGCACCTATGGCAGCAACTGTGACTTCAACGCGATCGCGGATAATTTTGTGGCCAACGGATTTCAGCTGGATGTTTTTGGGGCCAATTACACGATGCGTGAAGGCAGTGACGGGGAACTGACGGCGGAAGCCGAACGCTACGATGAATTTCACGCGAAGTACCCGGACTGGCCGCTGCTCGCGACCGAGAGCGGAGGCTCCAGTTCCACCCGCGGCCTTTACGGAGTGGAATATTACGAAGGACGTCCCCATCTGCCGGCTGCCGATATCAAACCAGTCGAGACCAACCGCGAGCGGGAAGGAACATCAACCGCTTACAGCGAAACTCTCACTCCGTGGGGGCGCACCATCGAAGAGACGTGGCGCGATTGCGCGACGAGAGATTTTGTGGCCGGGACCTTTCTCTGGACCGGTTTCGACTACCGGGGGGAGACGTTCCCGTTCGGTTGGCCGTCGGTGGTGACCCGCTACGGATTGATGGACCTTTGCGGGTTTCCGAAAGACGCCTATTTCTATTATCAATCACAATGGACCACCGCTCCCATGCTGCACCTGCTTCCGCATTGGAATTGGCCGGGAAAGGAAGGAGAGTTGATTGACGTCTGGGCGTACACAAATTGCTCCAAGGTGGAACTGTTTCTCAACGGGCAATCATGCGGCCCGCGGGATGTTCCTCCGTATGGCAAAGCGAGCTGGAAAATTCCTTACGCGGCGGGGGAATTGGAAGCGGTCGGGTATGATCAAGCGGGCAACGAGATCTCCAAGTGTGTAAGGCGGACGGCTGGGGTGGCCTATGCGGTTCGTTTGCAGCTTGATCGCTCAGGTCCGGAGTCCGACAACCGGGGGCTCGCGGTCGTGCGGGTCGAGGTGGTGGACCGAGAGGGAAACCTTGTTCCCGATGCCGACAACCTCGTCGCCTTCGATCTCCACGGCCCGGCTCAGATCGTGGGGGTCGGCAACGGCAATCCGACAAGTCATGAGCCTGACCGCTCAGATCGGCGAAAGGTTTACCACGGATTGGCGCAGGTTCTTATCGGCAGTCAAGGAAGCGGCGGAAAGGTGACGGTCCTGGGGAAGTCCGAAGGCCTTGTGTCCGGCCAGCTTCAACTGCAACTCCAAAACCGTTCCCTGTCGGCTCCCTCTGCCTCCATCGACGGAGAAAAGCAAATGTCATTTCAACCAAGAGTCTCCAATCTAAACCCGGTCGACGGGGCGCTTTAAGTTGAATTATGTTATCGATCAGACCTTTCCTCTCGGCAATCGCACTCCGGCTTACCATCTTTTTCGTGCTCGCGAATGGGGCCGCCCTCGTCGCTCAGGGTGGACTCGACGATGCCGAACGGGAACAGGCGGCGCACGAGCACCTGTTCGGAGTGGTCGTTGATAAATACCCGCATGAAGTTCGCGTCCAGCCCAATACGCAGGAAAAAGTGCTGACGGATATCACTCTTTTTGAGGAGAAGCTCACCGGCAGCGGAGAGCAGAGGATCGCAGTGGACGGAGAGGTCGCGGCCCATGTATTCAGATTCTCCTTTCTGGAGATCGACGGTTCCGATCTCGATGGGATTCGGTGGGCCGGCTACCGCACCGAATATGCCAGTCAGAGGACGAGTATCACGGAGCGAACGACGCATCGCCTTCGGATACCGGCGCGCCACTTCTCCGATTTTACAAAGGCCGATCAGGAATTGATTTTGAGAGGCAACGGGACCGTTTCCACCGTAAGACTGATTTCATTGGAGGGGATCCCTCAGCGATTCGACGCCGCGCGTTTTGTGACGCCCGGGGCTGATAGGACTGCCGTCGAGCAGATCGTGACGATTGATGCCAGAACGACCCTTTCCCTGGAGGGCGTATCCGAACTCCCGGCGGAGACATTCTTCCGTCTCTATTTTTCCCCTGGCGAGGATCGATCGGGCATAGAGGAGGAACTTGCCGCGCGAGGATTTCTTCCCGGCCGGCAAATCTTCAAACTCGGCCCCGAGTTGGAAACCCGCTACGATACCTTTACCGAGCCGCTACTCCGGGAAGACCCGAAGAGACCGGGGCACGCCGATCTTTCGTTTTTCGACCAGGCGAAACTGGACCGTTACCGAGAAGTGGATACAGATCTGCGTTTCGCGCAATCTTTGGATGACTGGCCGACCTTTATGGCTGTGGAGATTCCAGGTATGAGCAATCCGCGGGGCACTCCCGCCAAGGAAAATTTTGCCGCGGCGGGGGAACTTGCCGGGGCGTTCGTTGCGGCTGAAATCCGGGACAGCGGCCGGACCGCCGATTGGTGGGAGGTCAAGAACGAGTCCGATATCCAGTCGGAATGGACCTATCATTGGGTGGATCCGGAAAGCTGGAAACTACTCGCGGAATTTCATAACCAAGTTGCGGAAGCGATCAAAGCGGAAT
>SLOW01000029.1 GCA_007132315.1 Opitutales bacterium | reverse complement strand
GCCGTTCCGGTGACCTCGCGGGTCAAGGTGATCGCCAACCTGAATATTTCGGAACGGCGGATTCCACAGGACGGCCGAATCAAGATGACCATTGCGGGCCATCCGGTCGATTTGCGCGTTTCCACCCTCCCGACCCAGTTCGGCGAAAGTGTCGTGCTGCGCGTGCTTGACAAATCGGTGGTGAATCTCGATCTCGACGCCCTCAGTATGCCGGAAGACGTTTACGACGCGGTGGATGAGGTGATTCACTTGCCGAACGGCATTTTTATCGCCACCGGCCCAACCGGAAGCGGAAAAACCACGACACTGTACAGCGGATTGCGGGAGGTGAACCGGGTCGAAAGAAAGATTCTCACCGCTGAGGATCCAGTGGAATACGAAATCGAGGGCATCATGCAGGTCCCGGTGAACGTCGCGGTCGGCCTCACTTTCGCCAAAGCCCTGCGGGCTTTTCTCCGGCAGGATCCCGATATCATCATGGTGGGGGAAATTCGCGACCTGGAAACGGCTCAAATCGCGATTCAGGCCTCGCTCACCGGACACCTTGTATTTAGCACGTTGCACACCAACGATTCCAGCGGCGCCGTGACGCGTCTGGTGGACATGGGTCTGGAACCCTACCTCATCGCCGCCTCGCTGGAGGCTGTCATCGCCCAGCGCCTGGTGCGTCGAATCTGCAAGTCCTGCGCCGCGTCTTACGAGCCGAGCCAATCGCTCATTTCCCAGTTGGAGATCGATCCGGTCGAGATCGGGGAGAAGGAGTTTTACTACGGAAAAGGTTGCGAGGAGTGCAACCACAGCGGCTACCGCGGGCGCATCGGTCTGTTCGAGATGCTGCGACTGAGCGACGCGCTTCGGGATTTGATTTCCGATCGCGCACCGGCCCTGGTAATTCGGCAGAAGGCGTTGGAGCAGGGCATGCGGACGTTGCGCGATGATGGGTTGCGCAATATTTTCGATGGTGCAACCACCATCGAGGAAGTGTTAAAGTACACCTAGGAGTCTGTCGGGCTTCGCCGACAGACTCCTGGAAAATCATCACCTCAGTCCGTTTTTCTCATGCCAACTTTCTACTACACTGCCATCGATTCCAGCGGCAAACAGCGGTCGGACACCATTGACGCCCCCAATCAGGACGCGGCCACCAGCCAGATTAAAGAACAGGGGCTTTTTGTGACCAACATTTCGACCTCGAAGGGTGGCATACGGGTCGGGAAGAAACGCGCCGCGAAGAAAAAGGGCGCGGGCATTTTCTCCACAGCGGCGCCCGGGGGCAAGCGGAAGAAGCCGATGACGATCGGCAAGGCGATCAACGCCAAGGGGTTGACTGTATTTACCCGCCAATTGGCGACCTTGATTCAGGCCGGCCTGCCGCTGCTGCGCAGCCTGGAGGTGCTGTCTCGTCAGGAAAAAAATCCAGCTTTCAAGTATATCGTCGAGGAGTTGGCGGACAATGTGCGCTCCGGGAATACCTTCTCCGACGGTTTGGCGCAGAACCCGAAGATTTTCGACCGTTTGTACGTGAACATGATCCGCGCCGGTGAGGCCGGCGGGGTGCTCGATGTCGTGTTAAATCGCCTGTCCCGTTTCATGGAGAAGTCGCTCGCGATCCGCGGAAAGATCAAGTCGGCCATGGTTTATCCGGTGATCGTGCTGTTCGTGGCGTTCGCCATTCTGACCGGTCTGCTGATTTTCGTCGTGCCCCAGTTCGAAGAGATCTTCGAGGACATGCTGGAGGGCGCGGATCTCCCGGCTTTGACACAGTGGGTCTTGAATTCCAGTGACTTTGTCAAAAACAACTTCTTGTTGACCATGGGGATCTTGTTTGGGCTTTACATTCTCTTCAAGATCCTGAAAAAGACCGAAACAGGAGCGCGTCTCCTGGATCGGATGCTGCTGCACATGCCTCCGGTGGGCGACCTGTTCAAACGGGCTGCCATCGCCCGGTTCACCCGTACGTTCGGAACCTTGCTTTCCAGCGGCGTGCCCATCCTGCAGTGTTTGATCATCACCCGTGAAACCATCGGCAATTCCGTCCTGCAGGACGCGATCGACAAGGTGCACGACCGGGTCAAGGAGGGAGATTCCGTCTCGGCTCCGCTCGAGCAGACGCGCGTCTTTCCCACCATGGTGACCAGTATGATCGACGTGGGTGAGGAAACCGGGGAATTGCCGGAAATGCTCAACCGCATCGCCGACACTTACGACGAGGAGGTCGATAATGCCGTGGCCAGTCTGACTTCGGTTATCGAGCCGATCCTGATCGTTGTGCTGGCGTTGATCGTCGGGGTCATCGTCATTGCTCTCTTCCTCCCGATTATCCGGATCATCGAAGAACTTTCCTGATACCGCGACCTGGAGGGCGGCGCGCTTGCGGGGCGGCGCCCATGTGGGAGCATGGTCTTCCAGGATTAGTCCCGGTTGGGAGGGGTGCGGAGGAGTGGGGCTTTCAGTCCGGCGATGTAATCGGAGAAAACTTCGGTTTCGGCGGTTTCGCGCAGAGCCTGCTGCACCATGCCCATACGGGCATCCAGATTGTCGATCATCGACACAAAGACCGCCTCAGGCGTCGCGGCCATGGCGGCGGCGCCCCATTCCATCTCTCCCTGGTGGCTGAGGACGATGTGCTCCAGCCGCTCCAGCAGGTCGCCTTCGATCCGGACCTTTATGCCGGCCTTGCGGACCAGGCGGTAACCCAGCACCACGTGGCCTTGCAGGATGCCGGTGCGGCTGCGCCGAACCGCCAGTTCCCCTTCGTATTCCGCGGTCTTGCCGATGTCGTGCAGCAGGATTCCGCTCAGGGCCAGGTCGGGATCGACCTCCGGATAAAGCGGGAGCAGCGCACGGCAGGCCCGGGCCATATGAACGGTGTGTTCGAGCAGGCCGCTGCGGTAGGCATGGTGCATAGACACGGCTGCCGGAGCGGTCTTGAAGTTCGGCGTGATTTCGGCGAAGACCGCCTCCACCGTGGAGCGAAGGCCGGCGTGTCCGATCGATTTCACGTATTCGAACAACTCCTCCAT
>SLOW01000191.1 GCA_007132315.1 Opitutales bacterium | reverse complement strand
CCGATGGCCAGCAAACCAAAAAAAACGCACACCCACACGGGACTGAATTCGCGCGAAAACAGTTTGGGTGAAACCGGCTGGCTGGTTTTCAACCGGTCTCGCCATTCCAGGAGCGATGAGATCCAGATACACAGCACGAAGATCACGGTAGTCAGGACCAGGAGCGAACCGACCAGAGCGGGTGGGAAGATGCCGTTTGCCAGGGTGAAGTGTGCGATCAAAGCGCCGCACAGGAGCGGGGCGGCCATCTCGTGAGGCAGGATCTTCCGCGTGGTTTTCGGGTAAAAGGACGCGGTGACAAGGTACAGGAGCGCCAGGGAGGCCAGGAGAAACAATCCCGCCTGTTCGATCCAGCGCAGCCGGGTTACGGCCATGATCGTGACCGAGATCAGGACGAACGGACAGATGGTCAACAGGGGCCAGCGCTCGGCGCGGAAGAATCGGACCCGCGGGTCGCGGGCGTTGCCAGGCGCTTCCCAGGCGGTCCGTATGGTGCGGTTTACGGCCAGGAAAAGCCACACGACCCCGGCGGTGACCAGGTAGTGAGGTGATTCCAGGGGTACATACAGAACCTGGGCGAAAAGGGCGAGCCAGAGCACGGTCGCCGCCGGAGTGTCGAACGCCAGGAGTGCCGGCCATTGCCAGAAAGGGATCTTATCCAACGTTTTTTCTTCCAACTTGGACACAAAATGCTTGTCCGCCGCTTTCACTGGCAAGCGGATTCTGGCGTTTCGGTCTTGAGCGGACGGTCGGGAGCGGACGGATTTATCGGGTTTGTCGATGTAAAAAAAATGTAATTACTTAATATATAACAAATTACGAATTGAATTTCACTCTAAGGTCGGCCACGATCCGGTAAATCCAGGGGGCCATTTAACCAACCGGAAAGCTTCGGTGCGATGGTTCTCCCGGGCATGGAGATTGAGACATGACATTTTCCGCGCAGCGAAGAATTGAGACGAGAGAAGCCCTGGAGGAGCTGGTGACCAGCATCCGTGAGTCTGGCTTCCGTTCGGCGCGTGGAAACAAGGTGCCGCCCGCGATTCCGGCTGAAAGCGAGGCCTCGAAAGCGAACAAGGACGCTGTGCCCGAGGACCCTCGTTCACTGCGCGCCCGTGTTGAAGAGCTCGACCGCAGTTCCGAGCAGCTTTCTCGCATGGAGGAAACACTGCGGCGCATGATGCAATCGGTCGAGCGACGTGAGGATGAAGTGCGCGAACGCGAACGCTTGGCGGACCGGACTGGATGGCGGGATGACTTTAAGCTGGATCTGATCCGGCGCGAGCACGAACTCCGTGAAGGAGAGGCTCGGCTGGAGGACAGGGAACGGCGTTTGGAGGAATGTGAGGCCTTATTGTTGGAGAAGGCCCGCCAGTTGGTTGCCCTCGAACTCGAGGTAATGAGCGGTGGCCGGGATAGGAGTTCCGGCGACCGGATGGATTGGAGCAGGCATTAGGGACGAGCGGCCTGCCGGACTTGGGCTGCGGCCCAAGTCCGGCAGCTTGCTGCCGCAAATTCAGCTGTTTCGGGATGAGAGGCGGGAATTGGCCCCCTCACGACGTTCGGGACGCGCCTTCGTCGCACCGGGATACGGTTGGAAGCGGGTAGGCCACTTCCCGCGGTCGCGTTGAATGAAGTCGCGAACCACAAACACCGCCGGGGCGGCCAGAGCGGTGGCGAGGGTGCAAATCAGAACGCCCGCGGTCAGGTGGGCCTGGGCCACGTGGGCTTCGCCGGCTTTCAGGAGCAGGGAAATGCCGGCCCAGGCCAAAGCGCCGGCGGTCAGGGACTGTACCAGGCAGACGACGGGAATCCATCGGCAGCGGACCCGGTCCGCCGACGGACGCCGGAGTTCCCGGCTGGAGCGCTGCCGCGTATCCGGGGCCCGCCGGCCGGAAAATCGGGCACGCGCCGATTTGCGGGGGGAAGGATCCGCTTCGCCGTAACATTCGTTCAAACGAATCCAGCTCGGAAGATCCTGCCGCCAGTAGAGCAGATCATCGGAGAGAAGACCCTGCTCCCAGAGGGTTCTGAGCACATCGTCCCGGGTTGAGATCGGCTTATTTCCACCGGGCTTGGCCACATAGACGTCGTTCATGAGTTGGTACGGTTCGGGTCCGTCCGGCGAAACCGACGGTTGAACCGCTGGCTCCGGTGCGGATTGATCACGGGAGGTATGATAACGGATGGGGAGCCATTGGAAATCGGTAAAAGGCTATAAAAGGTATGAGGGAAACCATTATTTATCAGATAAGGGTAATCCCTATTAATTATCCCCGTGCCGGCAATCCGCCCTCGTTCCCCGGAGGCGCGGCCATGCGGGAGCCTACCCCTCCAGAGCCGGGCCGGCGGTCCGTGATAGGGCGGCGCTCCCGCGCCGCCGCGGGAGCGCTTACGGCATTGACCGGCCGGACGGAGGCGGGTATTGTCCTCGGAAAGATTATGGAAAAACCGGAAGTCCCACAAAAGCAACCTTACGTCTTGGAAGTCGAACCGGGGACGTACGCCTGGTGCGCATGCGGTTTGTCAACCAACCAGCCGTACTGCGACGGTTCGCACAAGAACACCGCGTTTCGTCCGGTCGTCGAAAAAATAACCGAAAAAAAGACGGTCGCCTGGTGCGGCTGTAAGAATACCGGCAGCCCGCCGTTCTGCGACGGCAGTCACAGCGCGCTGTAGTCCACCCCATTCTCTTTGGGCGCAAAGGGATGCTCGGTGCTTTTCGGTGTTGTCGGGACGTTCCGGGTTGTGTCAACGTGGTGGCGGAATGATTACCCATGTTCTTATTTTCTGGGTGGATTCGCCCTGCGAATCCAATCGCGACAAGTTGCTGGCAGGCGCTCAGACCCTGATGCATATCCCCGGAGTCGAGAATTTCAGTACCGGCGTTCCGATTCCGAGTGGGCGGGGTGTGGTGGATGACAGTTTCGCCGTGGGCATCAGCATGTCGTTCCGCAACCAGGCGGCTGTCGAGCACTACCGCAAACATCCGATCCGCCGCGAATTCGTGCGGAAATTCACACGGTCCCTG
>SLOW01000169.1 GCA_007132315.1 Opitutales bacterium | reverse complement strand
GCTCAACGGTTGGCGGCGTCGCTTTTTCCGAAGCCCGCCGCGAGCTCCGGATGTTTCTGCAGGTGGGTCGCAATATCGTCGGCCGGTTCGTATCCAAGATCCTCGCGCGCGTTGCTCAGGTCCCAGAGGGACCCGGTGTTGGCGGAGGTTCCGTAATAGATCCCGAACCGTTTATCGCCGGCTTCGATACAGGCGCGGAACAGCCGGGCGCAGTCGTTTTCACTCAGCCACATGCCGAGTGAGTCGTTGATTCCTCCGCGGGCGCGCATGTGGGCGAGGAGGTGGTCGGCGTCGATGAACCAGCCGATGCGAACGCAAAGAACCGACAGCCCGTGCGCGTGGCTGTATTGCCGTCCCAGGGCTTCGCCGAAAACCTTGCTGACACCGTAAAGGTTGCCGGGGGCCACGGGCGTGCAGGTATCGATTTTGCGGCCGCCGTGTGTCAGGATGCCCGAAACGTGGTTCGAGCTGGCAAAGACGATGCGGCGGACGCCCGCGATCCGGGCCGCTTCGAAAACGTGGTAGGTGCCTTCGATATTGTGCGGAAGCACCGACTCCCAGGAGGCCTGGGGCGAGGGATCGCCGGCCAAGTGGATTACGGTGTCGGTCCCTTCGAAAGCGCGTTCCAGTTTCGCCTGGTTGCGCAGGTCTCCCAGTGTGACCGGAACGTTCGAGTCATGGAGCGGACGCAGGTCGTAGCCGTGCAGCTGGTAGTCGCCAGCCAGCGCGCTGGCCAGACAGCGTCCGATACCGCCGGAAATGCCGGTAATGTTAACCTTTCGTCTCATCTTGAAGATATGGTATCCGTTTCGATGCACTCTGCACCGCTCGAATCGGAATGATCAATCGCAATTACGGAGCCGGGGGCGGCACGCCGGGACGGGGCGACGGTTGCCGGACGTGAGTTGATTTGATTCGGAAACGGTTTCGAAATCGTTTTGCAGTGGCCGCTATCCGTTCGGATGAAGACGGCATGAATCCTGACTGGCGCGTTTGTCTTGCGGTCGGTCTTTGGCTGACGACCTGAGGGTGGTTGTGGTTCGACGCACCATTTCTGCCTCTGTGGCCGAGTCTCTTGGCTCTGCTGATTGTTTTTCTAAGTCGCCGGGTGGTGGCCGGACTGCGGGCCGGCGCCGCCGCAGGGGTGGTCATGATCGAGGAAGGGAACCCGATCGCCGCCTTTCCGGCGTTTTTCACCGACCACCTGGTGTCTTCGTTGCAGAGCTCTTGGCATGTCAGCGTGCTGATCTTCACGTTGTTGCTCGGTGGATTCGTGGCGTTGATCGAGTACGGCGGCGGCATGCGGGCGCTTCTGGAGTGTTTTTTGGGGCACGTGCGGACCCAGATGCCGTACGCTCTGCTCGCGGCCGGAATAAGCCTGTTGGCGGGGTACGTCCCTATCGGGCTGGTGGTTCCCGTCCGGATGACACTTCCTGGCGCGGTGCTGGTGGTTCTGTTCCTGCCGGTGCACTTGCGGGGATCTTTCAGGAGGATTCCTTCTGGGCGTCGCGCAGGAGGACTTCGAGCTCGAGTCCGGTCAGGTCCTTGATACCCCGGAACAGGTAAAACAGGGCGACCATCATAATGATCATACACGGAACGACGATGACCAGGAGGCTCCAAAGTGTCATGCGGCCGAGTTCGTCGTTGAACGCTTCTGTGCCGCTCGGACTGACGACGATCATGCGCGCCAGTATGTAGTTCAGGATCGCGCTGACCAGGAATGAAAAAGCGAGCAGGTAGGTGCACCGCCCCAGCAGCCGGTCGAATGCGGTGCGGTTGTCGCGCGCTTCGAGTTCGCGGTTCAGGCGGTCCACATCGATGAATTCATCGCGCAGGAGCAGGAACTTGATGATGGGGTAGCGGGTTTTGAGGGACAGGATAACGGCGACGCCCAGAATGGCGGGTATGCCGGCTTCCTTGACCGCGATCCATTGGGGCGGGAGCTCCAGCAAACCGATGCCACCAGTGAGTAGGATGCTGATGAAGCCGATGATCGAGAAAACGTTGTATTTTCGCCGGAGAACGAAGTCGTAGAAACCGTAACTGATCGGAAACGCCAGGGCGAACACCAGGTTGGCGGCCGGTGGCAGCCCGAACCATTGGGTGCCCTTCATCATGATCAGCGCCGGAATCAGGATGTTCAGACTGAGGCTCAGCCAAGTGTTCTCTCTCTTGGGAGGACGGGTGGTTGTTTCTTCCGGCACGTGAATTATCTATTGGGATCGAATGGATCTGTTTGCTAGGACTCTGTCGGGCTCCGCGGACAGCCTCCTGAAAGAGGACATGGCATGACTAAAAGCGGCGGGATTTTGAAGAAAAAGCAAGAATCTTGGCAAAAATGAACGAGATTCGAGGTCAATGGAGCCTTTCATACGCTCTAGTGACGTTCTTTCACCTTTATTCCACATTGTTGCCATGATATTTCCTACACCGGCAACCTTGTCGGAATAGCAATGAAAGCAAGTCATTTTAACTGTCTGATCACAGCCGGTCCGACCAGGGAGTACCTGGATCCGGTACGATTCTTCAGCAACGCCTCGAGCGGAAAGATGGGTTACGCCCTGGCGGGTTCGGCGGTGGACCGGGGATGGACCGTCAAGCTGGTGAGCGGTCCGGTCTGTTTGACGCCGCCGGCGGGGGTATCGCTCCACCGGGTCGTTTCGGCGGCCGAAATGGAGACCGCCTGTCGCCGGCTTTTTCCCGGGTGCGACCTGTTGATCATGTGCGCTGCGGTCGCCGATTACCGTCCCGCCTCCTTGGAAAAGTTGAAAGTGAAGAAGAAGTCGGGCGGCCTCACGGTGAATCTGGAACCGAACACCGACATCGTGAAGGCGTTGGCCTCCGAAAAGGCCGGGCAGGTCTGCGTCGGGTTCGCGGCCGAAACCCACCGCCTGGAAGAGTACGCCCGGCGGAAACTGCGGGAGAAACATCTCGATTGGATTGTGGCCAACGAGGTCGGTCGTCCCGGTTCCGGCATGGATGCGGACAACAATACGGTACGCATGTTTTCGGCCGCGGGAGACGAGCAAGCCTTCGGTCCG
>SLOW01000351.1 GCA_007132315.1 Opitutales bacterium | reverse complement strand
GGAAATTCGGCGGAAAGAATTTTCGTGCAGGCGCCTGCCCGATGCCCTATAAGACGTGGTTTGCAGAGGAGAGTCTTATGAATTCGGTCTTGAAATTGTTGATGGAAGGCGAGGCGTTGGGAACCGGGCAGATGGCGCGGATACTCAATATGACCCAGGAGGAAATCGAGCGCGAGCTGGAGGAGCTGAAAGCGAAAAAAATCCTGCTCGGGTGGCGCCCTGTGCTCCATCCCGAGGCGCAGACCAACGGCAGCGAGACCGTCCGCGCCGTGATCGAGGTGAAGATTACCCCGGAGCGGGAAGGCGGTTTCAACCGGCTGGCCGAGCGGATCAGCGGCTTCGACGAAGTGGAATCCTGCTACCTGATGTCGGGCGGTTACGATCTGCTCGCCTTTGTGCGCGGGCGCACCCTGCACGACGTGGCGGCGTTCGTCTCGGAGCGCCTGGCGAGCATGGGAGGGGTTCTATCCACCTCGACGCATTTCCTGCTGCGTTCCTACAAAGAGCAGGGTTTCATTCTTGAGGGGGCGCGTTTCGATCCCGTGAAACCGCCGGTGACGCCGTGATGAGCGATTCAGCCCAACGCTTTGTGGCCCGTCATGTGGCGGGCCTGCCCAAGTCCGGGATTCGCGACTTTTTCGAGCTGGTATCCTCGATGAACGACGTCATTTCCTTGAGCATCGGGGAGCCGGACTTCGTGACGCCTTGGAACATCCGGGAAGCGTCGATCTACGCCCTGGAGCGCGGACGCACCAGTTACACCTCGAACCGCGGCACACCCCGCCTGTGCCGGGCCATTGTGGAGTACGTGGAGAAGGTTTTCGAGATCGCCTACCATCCGGAAAATGAAGTGCTTGTGACGGTCGGGGTTTCCGAGGCGCTGGACATCGCCCTGCGGGCCTTGATCAATCCCGGCGACAAGGTGATGTATCACGAACCCTGTTACGTCTCCTACCACCCGTCCGTCGTCCTGGCCCACGGCGAGCCGGTGGGGGTGGCCACGCGGGCGGAGGACGGATTCGCCCTCGACCCGGAGGCGCTGGAGGCGGCGTGGACGCCGGGATGCAAGGTGCTGGTGTTGAATTTCCCGACCAATCCGACGGGCGGCACACTGGATCGCGAGAAGATCGAGCGCATCGTCCGGTTCGCGGTGGACAAGGACCTGGTGGTGCTGACGGACGAGATTTATTCGGAACTGACCTTCGAGGGCGAACACACCAGCATCGCCGCCCTGCCGGGGATGCGGGAGCGGACGATCTTTCTGCACGGTTTTTCGAAAGCCTTTGCCATGACCGGATTCCGGATCGGCTACGCCTGCGGTCCGTCCGAGCTCATCGAGAGCATGATGCGGGTTCACCAGTACAGCATGCTGTGCGCGCCGATCCTGAGCCAGGAAGCGGCCTGCGAGGCGCTGTTGCACGGCGGAGAGAGCGTGCTCCAGATGAAGGAGCAGTACCACCGGCGTCGCGATTTTATCGTGCGGCGTCTGAACGAGCTCGGCCTGGACTGTCACCTGCCGCGGGGCACGTTTTATTGTTTTCCCTCGGTGGCCGGTACGGGGCTGTCGGAACAGGAGTTCGCGGTGGGCCTGCTCAAGCGCGAGCGCGTGGCGGTGGTTCCCGGGACGGCGTTTGGCGGCAGCGGGGGCGGATTCGTCCGTTGCTGCTTCGCGACCGCTTACGATCTCCTGATCGAGGCGACCGACCGGATCGAGCGTTTCCTCGACGAGAACGGGAGCGCGCGCGTATGACGGTGGAGCGTTCCGTCGCCCTGGTGGGGCGCCCCAATGTGGGGAAGAGTCGGATTTTCAATCGTTTGGTGCGCAAGCGGGTGGCCATCGTGCACGATCAGCCCGGGGTGACCCGCGACGTCATCTCCGCCGATGTCGATGGGATGACCCTTCTCGATACCGGAGGGCTGGGGATGAGTGCGGCGTCAGGCACCGACGAGATCGCCCGGGCGGTGGAGCTGCAGGTCGATCTGGCGATCGAGGCCGCGTCCCTGATCGTGTTTGTGGTGGACGGCAAGGAGGGTTGCACGCCCCAGGACGAGACGGTGGCGACGATGCTGCGCCGTTCGGGGAAACCTGTTCTGCTTCTGGTCAACAAGATCGACAACGAGCGGGAGGAGGCGAACATCCACGACTTCGCGCGCCTTGGCTTCGGCGAAGCCGTGGCCTTTTCGGCCGAACACGGGCGGGGCGAAGAGACCCTGCGCGAGCGGATCGCGGCACGGCTGGGGCCGGCTTCGGAAGCGGCGGAGGAAATGGAGGGCGAACGCGTGCGCATTTGTTTCGCCGGGCGTCCGAACGTGGGGAAATCGTCGCTGGCGAACCGGCTGCTCAATTCGGACCGTTTTATTGTCTCGGACACACCCGGCACCACCCGCGACGCGGTGGATTTGAATCTCGACTACCGGGCGACCGACGGGCGGGTCTGGCCCTTTCGGCTGTACGACACGGCCGGTATGCGCAAGGCGACGAAACTCAATTCGCCGGTCGAATACTTTTCCACGGTCCGGACGGAGGACGCGATCAAGCGTTCGGACGTGGTTTACCTGGTGCTGGACGCGCTGGGAGGGGTGTCGAAACAGGATAAGAATCTGGCCGGCATGATCGTGCGCTGGTACCGCGGATTGGTCGTTTTGGTGAACAAATGGGATCTCGCGCTGGAGGCGATCCAGACGGGAGCGTTGGAGGGCTATGAGAACGAGCGGGCGTTCCGCGAGGGGTACGCCGATTCGGTGCGGCGGGAGCTGTTCTTTCATCCGGGCTCGCCGGTCCTGTTTGTCTCGGCGTTGAAGGGACTCGAGATGGAACGCATGCTCAAGGCCGGCCGCCGTATCCATCACCTCATGCACCGCAAGCTGCCCACGGGGCGACTCAACCGGTTGGTGATCGACCTGGCCGCGAAGCGTCCGGCGGCAGCGAGGCACGGCACGCGTTTTCGGATTTATTACGCCGTGCAGACCGGAACGAATCCGATCACCGTGCGCCTGTTCTGCAACCGCGCGGAGAAGCTGGACGATCCCTACCGGCGTTACCTGGAAGGCGGCATCGCACGGGAGTTCGGTCTGGAGGGTTGTCCGGTCAAGTTCGAGCTGGTGAGCAAGCCGGGCCGCGACTGAGTTTTGCCTTTCCACGGCGCGCGAACGTTCGATATCGTTGCGGCTTCGACGGCGGCTCCGACCCGGGAGGTGCCGGCCGATCACATCAAGTGGCAAGAGTATGATACAGGAACAAGACTACAAAGGCTGGAAGTCGGCGGTGTTGTCCAGCAACGAAATCGAACTGATCGCGCCCCTCGATATCGGTCCGCGCATCATGTCGTTGCGTTTCCGGGAGGGCGACAATTTCCTGTTCCAGATCGAAGAGGAGTTGGGGGGGCGCAACGAGCCGGATCACCGGTTTCGCGGAGGCCACCGTCTGTGGCATTCTCCGGAACACCCGGAGCGCACTTACCAGCTCGACAACAGTCCGGTGTCTTGTGAGTTCAACGGCGCCGGTACCGGTTTTTCCATCACCGGTGATGTCGAGGAAAAGACCGGTATGCGCAAGCGGATCGAAGTGACCCTGTTGGGCGGACGTTCGGTGCGGGTCGCTCACCGTTTGAGCAATGAGGGGCTTTGGCCGGTCGAATGCGCGGCGTGGCCCGTGACCATGCTGCGCCGGGGCGGCTTGGGCGTGATCCCGTTTCCGCCGAAAGGCGAACATCCCCGGGACCTGTTGCCGACATGGTCCCTGGTTCCGTGGACGTACACCGATCTCAGCGCTCCCTGCTGGAAGTTTCACCGAGACTTTTTGGCGGTGGATTCCGCGAAGGTGACGGCGCCCCACAAACTCGGTCTGACCCGCTATCCCGGCTGGAGCGCGTATTGGCTCAACGGCGCCACATTCGTCAAGGCCACCCCGGTTCATCCCGGCGCGAAATACCCGGATCTGGGCAGTTGCATGGAAACGTTCTGCAATGACGCTTTCATTGAGCTGGAAAGCCTGGGTCCGCTTACCCGGATGGAACGCTGCGACGCGGTCGAGCACCAGGAAATCTGGGGCCTGCTTCCCGACCTGCCGCGGCCCGATTCCGAAGAGGCTTACCGCGATGCCTTCCTGCCGGCCGTCGGGCGCTGGCTCGAATCGGTCTCCGTCAAGCCGGTTGTTTGAATGAGCGGAGATCGTCGCACGCAAGCGCTTTTCCTTGGTTCCGATTCGATCGCTGTTCCACTCCTGGAACTGTTGTTCGAGGCGGGAACCGAGGGCGTTGCGTTGGCCGGTGTGATGACCCAGCCCGACCGTCCGGCTGGGCGGGGAAAACAATTGACCCCGAACGCGATCAAACGCTGGGCGCTCGAGCGCGATCTGCCGGTGTGGCAGCCGGAAAAACCCGGCGCCAAGGAGGAAGCGCTGTTGCGCGAACTCGGAATCGAGCTGGTTCTGGTGATGGCCTACGGGCATTTGCTGCGGCGCAGTTTTCTGGAGACACCCGCCCGCGGAACCTTTAATCTGCACACGTCGCTGCTGCCCGCCTACCGGGGCGCGTCGCCCATCCAGGCGGCCGTGGCTTCGGGAGACCGGGAAACCGGGGTCAGCCTGATGCGGATGGTGCCCGGAATGGACGCCGGGCCCGTGGTGGACAGCAAGCGCGTGCCGGTGGGGCGGACTGAGACGGCGCTCGACGTGGAGGCGAAACTGGCGCAAGCCTGTGTGCCCCTGGTTTCGAGAAACCTGGCGGATCTCTTGACGGGAACTGCGCGGGAAAACGAACAGGATGAACGCCGGGCCACCTACTCGCGAAAACTCGTCAAAGCCGACGGGGTTCTCGATTTTTCCCGCCCGGCCGAAACACTGGCGCACCGGGTCAACGCCCTGTACCCCTGGCCCGGGGTTCGAGTCATGTGCGGCGAAACGCCGGTTCGAGCGGGCCGGGCGGATTGGGATGCCGCCCCGGCCGGCGCCGCTCCCGGGACCATTCTCGGGATTCGCGACGGCGGCCTGGGTGTGGCGACCGGAGAGGGGGCGTTGCTCTTGTTGGCACTGCAGCGCCCGGGCGGGCGGATGTTGTCCGCGACGGATTTCTTGCGAGGGTTTCCGATCGCACCGGGAGCGGTCCTGCCCTCGCAACCGA
This sequence comes from Opitutales bacterium, assembly GCA_007132315.1. Taxonomy (GTDB): domain Bacteria; phylum Verrucomicrobiota; class Verrucomicrobiia; order Opitutales; family T3Sed10-336; genus SLOW01. The sequence goes on along the minus strand of SLOW01000351.1, from coordinate 6,725 downwards.
TGCCGGAGCTCGTCCGACCGACACCGTTTCCCGGACCCCGTCGATCCGGGACGCCGTGAGCGGGATCCGCGCGGACGTGCTGCGCTGCAAAAGCGCTTTGCGAAATGCTTCGACACTTGCCTTCCCCTGCTCCTGTGGCATAGATGAACCATGGGTATGCAAAGATTTTCTCCGTATCTGTGCGCCTGCCTGGCCGGTTTCGGCGTATTGCTGATGACGGCGGTCCTGATGGCGCAGCGAGCCGATTCTTCGGGGGATCGGACGCTCACTCCCGTCGGCGCTTTATCCCAGTCCGGCGATGCCGGTGCGAGGGAACGCTCCTTTCCGGCGGGAAGCAGCCAGGCGCAGATCGCGGCGTTGCGGGAGGATGTGCGCGGTCTGAACAGTTTGGTGCGCGAGCAGAATCTGGTGATCGAGGAACTTCAGCGCCAGAACCGGACGATGGCACAGCGCATGCGTGAATTCGAAGAGGCTCTCGGCGAATCGCGCGGTCAGCCGTCCGGCAATTACGCCACCATGAGTCAGGTCAACCGGGCGCTGGAAGAGATGGCGGAAAATTTTCGGCGGGTAAACCGCGATCAGCGGCGCGAGGTCATCGATCAGGTGACCCGTCAGATCGACGAGTTGGCGCGCGAGACGCAGCGCGCGATGGATTCCATGGCGCGCGAAGTGTCCTCCGCCCCCGCCGCACGCGGGTCCGGGAGTTCGGAATCCTCCGCCTCGTCGTTCAGCGACGACTATCCGGAGGAAGGGGTCAGTTACACGGTGCGCAGCGGCGATACGCTCTCCAGCATCGCCTCGCGGCACGGTGCCCGGGTGCGCGACATCGTCAATGCGAATCGGATCGAGGATCCCAACCGCCTGCGGGTGGGCCAGACACTTTTTATACCACAGCGAGACTGAGACTGAAAAGATGGCGACGTCGAAAGCATCGAAAAAATCGAGATTGGGCCGGGGCCTGGGAGGTTTGATTTCCGGGAGTGGCGGGAAGGCGGCTCCGGCGAAAAAAGCGGCGTCGAGCGGAGGATCCAAAGCCTCCGGGAACACCGGAGCGGGCAAACGCGCCGCCCGTGCCGCCGCCGGGGCGGCGGCTCCCGATCAGGTGGCGGTCAACGGTTATCGGGACATTCCGGTCGCCCGCATCGATCCGAATCCGTATCAGCCGCGGCGGGACTTCGATCCCGGGCACCTCGAGGAATTGATGGAGAGCATCCGTTCCGAAGGCCTGCTGCAGCCGATTGTGGTGCGCCCGGCCGGCGAACGCTATCAGTTGATCGCGGGAGAGCGTCGCTGGCGCGCCTGTCAGGCATTGCAGATGCGCAATCTCCCGGCACGTGTCATCGAGGCGAGCGACGCGTCCTCGGCTTCCATTTCCCTGATCGAAAATCTCCAGCGCGAGGGGTTGAATCCGATTGAAGAGGCGATGGGTTACGCCAGCCTGATGCGGGATTTCGACCTGACCCAGGAAGCGGTGGCCGAGCGGGTCGGCAAGGGCCGGGCCACGATTGCCAACGGGTTGAGACTGCTTCAGCTGGACGAAGAGATTCAGGGCTACCTGTCGCGCGGCATGCTGTCCACCGGCCATTCGAAAGTCCTGCTGGGGGTCGAGACCGGTGAATCGCGCCTGATGCTCGCTCGCCGCGTCATCGAAGACGGGTTGAGTGTTCGGGCGCTCGAAAAAGCCGTCGAACAACTGGGGCGCTCGCGGCGATCCGGATCCGGGGCGCGTACCTCGCCGAGCTCCGAGGTCTCCGCGGTCCGCGACCTCGAAAACCGGATTTCCGCCGCGCTTAACGCGCGGGTCACGCTGAAACATTCGCCAAAAAGGGGGCGCCTGATCATCGAGTATCACGGCAACGACGACCTCTCGCGGATCATGGAGAAGATCGGCATTGGCGATTCGGTGCACGGGTAAACCGCGCGGGTCTCGTCGCCGACGAGGTTTTCCTGATTGTGAGCCATGGGCGTTCTCCTGGCGGCGGAGAATGCGATAAAATCGTTGTTTTCCTTTTTGGATTCGAACGGAACCGGTGCGCCCGGATCAGGTCGTTACCGGTTGATGACCGCTTGGATCGCGCTGATTTCGGTTGAGGGCTCAAGTCGTGCGCCCACTCTTGAAGCCGGGTGAAACGTTCTCCCGCCTCGGGAGCAACGTCGCGAATCCCGTCGCGTTTTTCGCCTTGCACCCGGTAACGGGTTGTGGCAGGATTCTCCTTTTTTCATTTCCCTGCAAGATCTGTATCTATGACCTTCCTCATCGCATTGTTCACCGTGTTTCTCCTGATGATCAGCACCTTAATGATTTTGATCATCCTCATGCAGAAGGCGAAAACAGACGGAGGCATGGGGGCGGCCCTCGGGGGCGGCGCCGCCGAGTCCGCTTTTGGCGCCGAGACCAATACGGTGTTGCGAAAAGGGACGATCTATTGCGCGGTGGTATTCTTTGTCCTCAGTTTCGGCATCTATCTGGCCCATCAGCACCAGCGTTACCAGGCCGGTGTTCCGGCGCGGGGCCTCGATGAGATTTCGCCGCCGGAAGAAGCCGGAGAAGGTCCCGTCTCGCTCGATGACGCGGACGGCTTGATCGACGAGGAAACGCTTCCCGCCGAGCCTGTTGAAGGCGATGGCGGCGATGCGATGACGATACCGTTGCCGGCCGAAACGGAAGAGGCCGGCGCGGATTCCGATGCGGACGACGGCGAGGACTGATCAGGCGGAGCCCGTGTCGCCGGTGCGGCGAAGGGCGGCTTCCTTTTCAAAGATAATCATGTTTTCACGATACAGGTACCTGTTGCTCTGCTGCCTGGTGTTGCCCGCTTTATTGATTCCCGAAAAGGAAGGGGAGGCGCAACGCCGCCTGGCCGATCGCATCGATCCGATCGAAGAGCTCGATCCCGAACGGGGCGAAACCTTCCTGGATGAGTTTCGGCAACTGGGATTGCTGGGAGCCTACAGTTTTGAGTTCGAACTCCGTACCATGCCTTTTCGCGGGACGGAACGGTTGCTGGAAGGAGAACTGTGGGGAGGTCGCAATCACTTTGGGCCAGTCACCTTGATCGAGATCGCGGACAGGGAAGATCCGGGGACGATCGTCCGGCTCCTGGTTCAAAGCGGCGAGGAGTCGGCGGTTTGGCGGGTAGATTTCAAGAACGGCGACGCCGGTGACGTCCGCCGTCTTTCGGTGGACGACTGGTTCGAGCCCATCATAGGCACCGATTATACGGCGTTTGATCTGCAGATGCCCTTTGTGTTCTGGGACGAGTTCGAGTACGAAGGCATCTTTCGAGTCCGCGGCCGACCGTGTCATATCTTTCGAATGGTGCCGCCGGCGTCGTTTCGAGAGGAACGGCCGGGGCTCTCCGGGGTCCGCATGTTTCTCGACGCCGAGTTTCAGGCCCTCTTCCGTGCCGAGAGCATCGGGGAGGACGGCGAGGTCGAACGGGTGTTTTCCGTGATTGATTTCAAGAAGGTGCAGGACGAGTGGATCGTGAAAACGATCGATCTGCGCGACGAGCGCACGCGCGATAAGACCCGATTCCGGGTGAATCGCGCGGCGTTGCATCTGGATCTTGCCGACGATGTCTTTGATCCCGACAACTTGACCGAAGAGCCGCCCCGTTTGGAAGGCGGCGCTTTCTCATCGCTCAATTGATCGGAGTCCCAGGGTGCGAACCGTTGGGTTCGTGCCTCAACGTATTTTTTTTCAATGCTTACGCCACAGAAGAAACTCGGAATTGTTTTCGACCTCGACGGCACCCTCATCAACAGCATGCCCATGGTGGTTGCCGCTTTCCGCTACGCGGTTAGGGCGTTCGGGGTGAACCCCAGTGGAGATGAGGTGGTCGCGCGACTGGGCGGACCTCCCGATGTCTGCTTGAGAAATCTGCTCGGCGAGGACCGGAACGTTCCCGAAGCGCTCGATCGGCTGATCGACTACAACGAGGAGCACCAGAAGGATGTGGAGCCTTTCGGCGGGGCGGAAGAGCTCCTGGGCCGCCTGTTGCGGTCCAAAACACAGGTGGCGCTTTGGACCGGTCGCGACCGGGAAACCACCTCGGAGATTTTGACTGCGAACAGTTGGTGGAAGCACTTCCAATTGGTGGTGTGCGGTGACGATTTCGGCACGCATAAACCCGATCCCGAGGGCTTGACTCACATCCTCGAGGAGTTGTCCCTGGGCAGTTCGGAGGTTCTGTTTGTGGGTGACGCCGATGTGGACGTGCTCGCCGGTTACGCCGCCGGGGTGTCCACGCTGCTGATTCGCAACGGCCGCAGCGTGTCCGATCATATCAAGGGAATCAGCCGTGAATGGGTGGAGACACCGCAGCAGGCTTACGATATTCTGGCGGCGCGGGTGTTGACGGAAACGCCTTCGCTCCGGCACGAATGAGCGAGGGCGCTCCGGGGCGCTATTTCAGGACGTTCTCGGTCTCCACGTCGAACAGGTGGGCGCGATCCATGGCGAACGTAACTTTGATTCGACTGTTGATCTCGAAGCGGTCGGTGCTGCGCACGCGCGCGATGAACGAATTCGCTCCCGAGTCGAGGTAGAGGTACGTTTCCGAACCCATCGGCTCGGAGATCTCGACCCGGGCCTCCACGGTGTAACGCGGATCTGGGGACGTGACGGTGAGCGTGTCGTTGATATCCTCGGGGCGAATGCCGAAGATCACCGGTTTGTTCCGATGGTTGGCTCCTTTGCGGGCGAGAGCGTCGTCCAGGTGGACCACCAGCCTGAGATCGCTTTCGTTGTCTTCCGCGAACAGCGTGTTGCCACCCTCCTGGCGGAGCGTGCCGCGAAACAGATTCATGGGAGGGCTCCCGATAAAGCTGGCGACGAAGATGTTTTCGGGGTGATTGTAGAGTTCCAGGGGCTTCGCCACCTGCATGATGTTGGCGTCCTTCATCACGGTGATTCGGTCGCCCATGGTCATCGCCTCGGTCTGGTCGTGGGTGACGTAGATCATGGTGGCGGCCAGGCGCGCGTGCAGCTTGGAGATCTCCGTGCGCATGGAGACGCGCATCTTGGCGTCGAGGTTGGACAGGGGTTCGTCCAGGAGAAACACTTTCGGGTGACGAACGATCGCGCGGCCGACGGCCACGCGCTGCCGCTGGCCGCCGGAGAGGGCTTTGGGTTTGCGCCCGAGAAGCGCGCCGATGCCAAGTATGTTGGCGGCTTCGTTGACCCGGTTGCGAATCTCCTCCTTGGGAAACTTCCGGAGTTTCAGGCCGAAGGCCATATTGTCGTACACCGTCATGTGCGGGTACAGGGCGTAATTCTGGAAGACCATCGCGATATCCCGATTCTTAGGCAGGACGTCGTTTACGACCTTGCCGTCGATCATGACCGTGCCTTCGGTGATGTCCTCCAGTCCGGCGATCATGCGCAGGATGGTCGATTTGCCGCAGCCCGAAGGACCCACCAGGACCATGAACTCTCGGTCTTGGATGGTCAGATCGACGTTGTTCACAGCACGCACGTCGGAGTCCTTGCCTCCAGGATAAATCTTGGCGAGTTTGTCGAGTTGAACGGTGGCCATCGTGGTTTCGATTGTTTCGAATGCGAGTGCGTGTGCGCGGGATTTCGGGAACAGGATTCACTTTCGGAGAAGAACGCGAGGGGGGGCAATCCTTTTGTTTTTGCGACTTAACATGGACTGGCGACGTATCGTCGCGGCGTCACATGCCCGCGGGATTGCCTCATGCATGGGCGCTTGTTTCCAGTCGCGCGACACGGTTTGGCTTTAGGTATGCCGGCGGTGGTATGCCGTCGTGCGCATTCCGTTTGCACGATTTTGCCGGCCCCGTTTTTCGTATTTTGTGAGATTCGTTCCAGGCATGAAATTTTCTTATAATTTTTGTATTGAAAAAATGCCGGACGTATTTAATTTTCATTACCTAAGAGATCTTGGACCGAATGTGTTCGACATTGAATCAGGGAAAGGCTAAACCTCATAGTTCATCATCATGCCCAGTAAAAAAAGCACCGTCAGGGCTCCGCTTACATTTGATCTGAGCGAGAGTCTCCTGAAGAAGGTTGACGACTACCGCAGGAAATCGGGACTCGGTTCCAACAGCGAGGTAATTAGAAGTGCGATACAGGCGTACGACTTCTCTTCGTTCCGGAGCGATGACAAGGCACACAGGCAGATTTCCGTGCGAATCGACGCGGAGCGCAAAAAGGAGTTGCTCAAGATAGCCCGGCAGAAAAAGGCGAGCGTGGGTGAGTTGCTTCGCGCCGCGTTGGAGGAACTTTCGGAACCGCCCGCGACAGCGAGCGGGGCAAGAACCGCAAAGAAAGGAAAAATGGTGAAGAAACAAGCGAGGAAGAAAACCGCGAAAAAGGCGGCCTCTAAAAAGAAGACCGCCCGCAAGAAGGTCGTCGCGAGGGCGGCGAAGAAGGCGGTGAAGAAAACCGCCCGCAAGAAGACCGCCCGGAAGAAGGTGGTCCGGAAGACCACGGCCAAGAAGGGCGCTCGGAAAGCCGTTAAGAAGACAGCGGCGAAGAAGACGGCCCGCAAGGCGGTGAAGAAAACCGCCGCGAAAAAGGCAAAGGCGAAAAAGAAGGCCGCTCGCAAGAAGAGAAGGTAGTGGGATAGGACGAAACGATTCCTGTTTGAATCCGGTTTGGGGCGGTCGCTCGTTGCGGCTGACGTGCACCCTGCCGACCCTGGCGGCGCTCGCTGCCAACGGCTACGTCGACGAGGAAGACGCCAGCGCCTTCG
>SLOW01000303.1 GCA_007132315.1 Opitutales bacterium | reverse complement strand
GAACTGGGGAATGCCCTGGTCGGCGAGGTACATGCCGAGGATGTTCTTCATCTTATCCGGCTTGGTGAAAATCGGTTTTACCGGAAGCCCCGTTTCGTACTGGGTCATGGTCGCGAAAACCAGATCCAGCTTTCCCTTGCGAGCGAATCCGTCGAAATCGTCCAGAACAAAGGCCCTGCACAACTCTCTCGGACGATCCCCGCGGTAATTGTAAAATACCACACTGTCGCCGTCGGCGATCGTGGCCAGCGGCTGGCCGGCTTCGTCCACGATCCAGCAAGGGGTGACGAACTCATCGCCCTTCCGGTCGGAATCGATCGGATTCTCATAATATTCCCGCACCGCCTCGACCGGATCGGTTGCGGTGCGCTCGGCTTTTTCTCCAATCAGGCAGCTGTAGGCACGCTCTACCCGGTCCCAGCGGTTGTCCCGGTCCATGCTCCAGTAACGCCCGCAAACACTGGCCACCCGGCCTATCCCGAGTTCCCGGCATTTCTCGACAACCTGGCTTAGGTATTTTTCGCCGCTGCGCGGCGGGGTGTCCCGTCCGTCGGTGAACGCGTGAATAAAGACCTGCTCGACACCGGCCGCCTTGGCCTCGCGCAAGAGTCCGTAAAGGTGCTCCAGCAGGCCGTGCACGCCGGCGTCGGATACAATCCCCATCAAATGCAGCCGCGACCGGCGCGTCTTGACGTTGTCAAAAACCTCCCGCAACACGGGATTGCCGGCCATCTCGCCTTCGGCGAATCCCTTGCTGATCCGAACCACCTCCTGGTCCACAATGCGACCGGCGCCGATATTCTGGTGCCCGACCTCACTGTTGCCCATGACACCTTCGGGAAGCCCGACATCCAACCCGCAGGCGGCGATTTCCGTCACCGGCCACGTCGCCCGAAGACGATCGTCGCAGGGCTTTTTCGCCAGGCGGATCGCGTCGTAGGTTGCATGAGCGTTGTTGTGGTTCGCTCCCCAGCCGTCGCGAATCACGAGGAGCACGGGTTTCCTTTGCTGCGTCATGCTACCGAACAAGGCAGATTCTGGAGCAATGTAAAACCAAAACCGGATCGACGGGAGGCAACGTCTCTGCCCGAAGTCCTCGGCCGATTCAACGGATCAGTCGTCGAGCGTGAACCCCACCCGGATTGTGACCTGCCAGTGCCCCAGTTTTCCCTCTTCGATGTGTCCGCGGGTTTCCACCACTTCAAACCAGCGCATGTTGCGCACGGTTTTCGCCGCGCGGGCCAAGGCGTTTTCGACGGCTTTTTCGATGCTCTGCGAGGAAGACCCCACCAATTCGATTTTTTTGTAAACGTGCTCGCTCATACCGCCAGTATAGCATTTCCGCGTCGGGACAAAAGGAAAAATACAGGACGGCTTGTTTCCTGATTCCAAGGCATAGCGACGGCGTTATCGAGCACAGCGGAACCCGCAATGGCTCGTCGAACTGTCGGGCGTGTTGCCGGTGCGGGCCGCGACCCGGTAACGGTTGCAGTACGAATCGTGACACAGGTGAGAACCGCCTTTCATCACCTTTTGTTCTCCAATTTCCGGTCCGGTGGGATTCGTCGATTCCTCTTTCGTCCGATGGTCCGGAGAGAACCAGTCGCCGCACCACTCCCAAATGTTCCCCGACATGTTGTAGAGGCCGTATCCATTGGGCCGGAACGCACGCACCGGCGCGGTGCCGGTGTAACCGTCCTCGGCGGTGTTGTGATCCGGGAAACGCCCTTGCCAGATGTTGCACCGGTGGCGGCCGTCCGGCGTCAATTCGTCGCCCCAGGGATATCGTTTCTGTTCCAGGCCGCCCCGGGCGGCATACTCCCACTCGGCCTCGGTGGGCAGGCGTTTGCCCGCCCAGGAGCAGTAGGCCGAGGCGTCGTTCCAGGAGACGTGAACCACCGGATGATCCAGGCGCTTCCGCACGTTCGAACCGGGACCTTCGGGCCGCCGCCAGCAGGCCCCTGCCACACCGTACCACCAACCCAATCCGTCCAGAGGCCGAAAGTCGCCTTTCTTCAGCGCCCGCTTGGAAACAAAGGCGTGAAATACGTACGACCAATCGAACCGTTCGGCCTCCGTGCGGTATCCGGTTGCCTCGACAAACGCCTGAAACTCCCTGTTGGTCACCGCGCAGGCGTCGATCAGGAAGGGTGACAGGACCACCCTCCGAACCGGCCCTTCACCATCGGCCGCCCAGGCTTCCGGACTGTCGCTCCCCATAAGAAACGTCCCGCTTTCCATGCGAACCATGCCGGCGGAAGCCCCGGGGCCGGCCTGAGTCCGCGAAGCGCCGTTTCGTGCAACGGTGGTTGGCTCCGAAGCGCGTTTCGCCTTCCGGCCAGGCGCACAGCAAGCGTTCGTCTCATCCCCGTGTTCGGCAGTCATCACCCCGTCCCCAAAAACCGCTCAATTTGAATTGTTCCATTTGACCAATGCTCTGCAGTCAACGACAACCAGGTTCACAATCGAATATCCGGATTCTTGTTTGACCGGCCCGCCCCGCATCCGGTTTACACGAAACCGTTGCGCGGGCTACAAATAGGGTTGGATTCCACGTCCGCGGATCAAGTGTTTGTAAAACAGGCTTTGAGCGACGCCTTTAAGTAGTCGCGATTCAACTGTGCGATAAAGTCCTCGCTGATCGTCTTCGGACAGACCGCCGAACATTCGTACTGGTTGGTGCAGTTGCCGAATCCCGCTTCGTCCATGGCCGCCACCATGTTCAGAACGCGGCGATCCTTTTCCGGTTTGCCCTGCGGAAGCGTGTTGAGCTGGCCGGCTTTGGCCGCGACAAACAGCATGGCCGAAGCGTTTTTGCAGGCCGCGACGCAGGCCCCGCAACCGATGCAGGAGGCTCCGTCCATCGCCCAGTCCGCGTCGGGTTTGGGCACCAGCAGGTTATTGGCCTCCGGTGCACTGCCGGTACGCACCGAAACAAAACCGCCCGCTTCAATCACCCGGTCGAACGCGCTGCGATCGACCACCAGATCGCGCACCACCGGGAATGCCTTGGCACGAAAAGGCTCGATGGTCAGAACGTCGCCGTCCTTGAAATGACG
>SLOW01000054.1 GCA_007132315.1 Opitutales bacterium | reverse complement strand
TCAACTTAACACTTGAACCGGAAGCGATAAGCCACCACAAAATCTTTCTTTTCGTTGTGCGCCTCAAACCCTCCGGGATATTGCCGGCGCCGCCAATCGATCCGATTTCTCATGCAGAGTTTTTCCGAGCAGTGTCTGGATATGGCCCGTTCCATACTGGGCGAAAACCTGAGCTCCATCAACGAAGATGGCTCAATCGCACCCATGGCCGGTGAAGAACCCCGCTACGACGAGTCCGGCCACGCCGCGCTCGCGATCGGTGAGTTTTATCGGGCAACCGGGGAGACCGCGCAGGGAGACTATGATCTGGTCGATCTCTCCGCCCGCAGCATCACCAACCAAGCGTTCCGCGAGCCGGTGCAGGAAAACGGACTCGCCTACGCGGCCCTGGGCCTCCTGTCCTGGGGGCCCGCCAAAGAACGCAACCAGGTCTGGGAACGCCTGGTCGATCCCACCCGCGAACGCCTCGACACCCTGCTGCTGGCGCGCAGCGACTACCAGAACCACTGGCAGGCGTTCAATGTCGCCAAGGCGGTCACCCGTTACAGCATGGGGCTGTCCAAGAAGGACGAGACCGGCAAGCTGATCGACCGCTTTCTGGAACGGATCGATCAGCACAGCTCCGGCAAGTTCGTGGACGACTACCCGGAAAACCTCGGCGGTGGCTTCAACATTTACGGCGTACTGACCTTCGTCTTCATCCGCCAGGCGCTCCAACTGCACGCCAACATCAATCTCAAGGAGCGCAAACTGCCCAGCCTGCGCACCTACGGCGAGAAATACATCAAGATGTTCCCCGACCTCATCCGCCACGACGGCCTGGGCTGGGCTTACGGCCGCGGTATCGGCGCCTACGGGCAGATGCACTGTATCAGCTTGATCCTCCAGGGGCTGCGGGACGGCTGGGTTCCCGAGGAGCAGAAAACCCGCTATTTCGACCTGTTTCGCCGCCTCTTCCATTTCTTTTTTGTCAATTACCTCGACCAGGAAAGCGGCTGCCTGGTCATCCGCGACGCCGAGCGCGACACCATCCCGGAGCACACCACCCGGATGGCGAACTTCGACGCCGCACGCTATCTGAGCCAGTGGTCCCGCCTGGCCCGCAGCATCGCGACTCCCGCCACGGCCGCGGCCAAGGCCATCACTCCCAAACCGGCGGGGCGTTTTATCGCCTTCGACAAAGGCAACCGCAAGGAGCAGGGCCTTTTTCTGTACCGCGACCCCAACAGCGGCCTGCACACCCAGCTCCCGCTGATCAGCGGAGGCGGCGCCCCGAACAGCGACTCGCTGCCGTTCCCGCACTGCCCCGGCGTGTTCGACTGGCCGGCCGCCCGTTACCTGCCGGTGATGCTGCCCGAACTCACCATCGACGGCAAGCAGTTCATCCCCGCCTACTACGGCAAACGGATCGTCACCGGCCTCGGCCCGCGCAATGCGTTTTATTTCCGATACGAGCAGCCCGAACTGATTACCAAGGAGGAACAGATCCAGTCCGGTATCGGCGGCTGCAAGGTGAACTGGACATTCGAAAAGGACAAGATCACCAGCGAATTCGCCTTCACGGTCAAAGCGAACACCCAGCTGTCGCAGATGCGCTACATGCTGGTCATCGCCTCGCCGCATTCCCGGTACCGTCTCGGCAACACCTTGACGCTCGGCCAGGAGGGCTTCCGGTGCTCCGTGGTGCGCGACGATTTCCACGCCCAATGGCAGGAAACCGAGGTCGTTTCAGACAACCCCGAATACAAAACGTTTTACGGCAAGGTCCACTACCTGCAGACCCTCCTGCGCGATCACCCGCTGATCATGCGTCCGGGCCAGACCTATCGCCTGACCGTGACCTTCCGGCCCGACATCGCCACGGTCGAAGGCTGACGCCCGCCCATGCTCTCCCGCCGCATCATTCCCTGTCTCGACGTGGACGGCGGCCGGGTCGTCAAGGGAATCCGGTTCCAGGAGCTCCGCGACGCCGGCGATCCCGTCGCCACCGCCAAAACCTACGAGGAACAGGGAGCCGACGAGCTGGTGTTTCTCGACATCACCGCCTCCAGCGACGAACGCGAAATCATGCTCAAGGTCGTGGAGGAAACCGCTTCGGTCTGCTTCATGCCCCTGACGGTCGGCGGCGGCCTGCGAACCGTGGAGAACATCCGCCAAATGCTCAACGCGGGCGCCGACAAAGTCAGCTTGAACACCGCCGCGGTGCAGGCGCCCGACCTCATCCGTTCGGCCTCCCGCCGCTTCGGCAATCAGTGCATCGTGGTCGCCATCGACGCCAAGAAGGAGCCGAGCGAAGACCATTGGAGGGTGTACACGCACGGCGGACGCACCCCCACCGAACTCGACGCCGTCGAATGGGCCAAACAGGCGGTCGCCCTCGGAGCCGGTGAGATTCTGCTCACCAGCATGGACTGCGACGGCACCCAGGAGGGGTACGACGTTTCCCTCACCCGTCGCGTCTCCGACGCGGTCGAAGTGCCGGTCATCGCCTCCGGCGGCGCCGGCCGCATGGAACATTTTCTCGATGTCCTGCGCGACGCCCACGCCTCCGCCGTGCTCGCCGCGTCCCTCTTTCACTTCGGCACCTTCAAAATCGAAGAAGTCAAACACTACCTGGCCGAACACGGCATCCCGGTCAGGCTGGACTGACCGACACCTTTTCCACCCCGCCAATCATGCTGAAACTCCGCGCCATACGCCGTTTCTCGCTCCTCCCGATCGGCACGTCGGCCGTGCTCCTGCTGGCAGCCTGCGGCGACACCGGCTCCGGAGACGATCGCCTGCGCCTGCAGACCGACTGGTACGCGCAACCGGAACACGGCGGCCACTACCAGGCCCTGGCCACCGGACTGTATGAAGATGCCGGCCTCGATGTGGATATTCTCGAGGGCGGCCCCAACGCCCTGCCGCTGCAACGGGTCGCGGGCAGCCGGGTGGAATTCGGCTTTTCCCGGGCCGACGACGTCATCACCGCCATCGACCGCGGCATGCCGCTGGTGATGGTCGCCGCCTACCTGCAACACGATCCCCAGGCCCTGATGCTCCACGCCGGCGACCCGGCCGAATCCTGGTCGGATCTCGACGGACGCCGCGTCATGGCCATGCCGGGATCGGCCTGGATTGATTACCTGGAACACACCCACGGAATCGAACTGGAGATCGTCAGTCTCGACTACGGGCTGGGACGCTTTCTGGCCGACCCGGAAATGATCCAGCAATGTTTCGTCAGCAATCAGCCCTTCCACGCCCGCCGCGAAGGAGCCGAGGTCGAAACCTGGCTGATCGCCGACTCCGGCTACGACCCGCCCCACGTGGTCTTCACCCATCGCGATTTTCTGGAGAATCACCCTGAAACGGTCGCCGTTTTCGTCGAAGCCTCGATTCGCGGATGGGAGGACTATCTAGACAACGATCCGGCGCCGGCCGATTCCCTCATCCTCGGTCGAAACGCCCAAATGAGCCCCGAGTTCATCGCGTTCGCACGGGAAATCCTGACCAAACGTCACCTAGTAACGGGCGATCCGGAAGAGGGCGCGGAGATCGGCCGCCTCGACCCCGGTCGGATGGCGACGCTGCTCGCCGATATGCGGAAGATCGGACTCATCGAAAGCGATCTGACCGTCGATGAGGTCATGGCGGATGTTCTCGCCCTGCCTTGACCGGATCCTCCGCGCCGGGACGGAAACGCAAATTGCGAGGAGCGAAACAAGGGCGGGAACAAGGGATTTTTTCATATATCGTGCGATAGTTATGAAGGAAAACGGGACACGGGCATAACCCGGAGCACTCGAATCCCTCACCGGATACGGAGTCATAGTTCTATTACAACACCGGGCCACTTCCACGACCCATCAACAGGCCTTATATCAATCGACAGCATCCGTTCTGAGTTTTTCGACACGTTGACCGGCTTCGACAATTCCGTTACACGGAAATCCAGCCGGTCGCCGCCCTCCTGAGATTTTGATCTGAATCAAAGTACCGGGGCGCCGATTGAGGCACAATTAACCTTCTTCCCATTTTCCGTTTCTCGAACCCATTATATAAGATCATGCCCATCAAGGAATTCGCTGTGAAACTCCCCGGAGAACGCCACCGGGCCATCCCGGAAGCCGAACGTCAGATCGTCAAGCGCGACGGAACCGTCGTGCCTTGGGACGAATCGAAAATCACCCGGGCCATAGCGCTCGCCTTCTTCGAAGTCCGCAACAAAAGCGCGCCCAACCCGCTCCGCGACGACGCCGCCCGATCGTACGGGTTGGAAAGCAAAGACTTTCTCAAAGCCGTAGCCATCACCCACCGCGCCAGCCAGATGCTGGAACTCCACTACCTCCGGGGCAGGAATCCCGGAATCGAAGAGATCCAGGACGTTGTCGAGAAAGCCATTGCCTCGGAAGGGGAATGGGAAGTGGCCCGCGCCTACATCCTTTACCGGGAAATGAAGGCCGAGCTTCGCCTTCACAAATACGGGGAAAACGGCATGCGCGAGTACATCGCCGTGTCCAAATACGCCCGCTACCGACCCGAGCTCAAACGCCGGGAAACCTTTGAAGAAGCGGTCGAACGCGTCGCGGAAATGCACCGGCTACACTTCCGCGAGCCCCGGGGCACCGTGGAACCCGCGACCGCGCTGGCGGAACTGGAATCGGCGGGGACCATCGCCCCGGAAACGGCGGGACACCTGCGCGCGTGGATCTCCGCCAAGTCCCTCGAAGACCTGATTTCGGACGCGTTCCTCGCCGTCCGGGAGCAGCGGGTGCTCCCTTCCATGCGTTCGCTCCAATTCGGCGGCGAGGCCATTCTCGCCGCCCACGCCCGGATGTTCAACTGCGCCTTCAGTCCGGTGGACCGGATCGCGTTTTTCCGGGAATACCTCTACTTGCTGCTCGCCGGGACCGGTTGCGGCTTCTCCGTCCAGGAACACCACGTCGCCCACCTGCCCGCCCTGCCCCACCGCAAGCGGGAGATGGATCTGCCCGTCCGCCACCACACCGTGGGCGACACCATCGAAGGCTGGGCCGACGCCCTGCACGAGCTTTTCGAGTCCTACCTGAACGGATACAAGGTCGAATACAATTTCTCGGCCATCCGCCCCCGCGGCGCGCCCCTCAAAACCTCCGGCGGCAAGGCGCCGGGGCACCTGCCGCTCAAGCGGGCTTTGGAGCGTTCGGAAGAGATCCTCGCCCACGCCGCGGGCCGCCGCCTGAAACCGATCGAAGCCTACGACATCTGCATGCACGTGTCCAAGGCCGTTCTGGCCGGCGGAGTCCGGCGCTCCGCCACCATTTGCCTGTTTTCGGCCGACGACGCGGATATGATGGGCGCCAAAACCGGCAACTGGTTCGAGGAAAACCCGCAGCGGAGCGCGTCCAACAATTCGGCGGTGATCGAACGGGACCATGCCGAACGGGACCAGTTCATGCAACTGTTCGAGGCACAGAAGGAGTTCGGCGAACCCGGTTTCTACTTCACCGCCGACCCCGAGTACGGCTGCAATCCCTGCTGCGAAATCGGCCTGAACCCCGTTATCCGCGGCGGTCTCGACGAGGAAGACCTCGCCCGCCTGCGCGCGCTCGGTTACTCGGGTGACGTCGATGCGGACACCCGCCTCTCCGGTTGGCAAATGTGCAATCTCTCCACCGTCAGCGCGGCCGCCGCGACCAGTGAAGAGGCCTTTCTCGAGGCTTGTTTCCACGCCTCGGTCATCGGCACCCTCCAGGCCGCCTACACCGACATCCCCTACCTGGGTCCCGTCAGCCGGTTCATCAACGAACGCGAAGCGCTGCTGGGCGTGTCGCTCTGCGGGATCATGGACCATCCGGAAATCCTCCTCGACTCCGCCACCCTGGAGCGCGGCGCCGCCGTGTGCCGGAGCATCAACGCCGTGGTCGCGCGCACGCTCGGCACGCGCCCGGCGGCGCGCGTCACCTGTGTCAAACCGGAAGGCACCGCGTCGCTCCTGCTCGGCACCGGCTCCGGTATCCACCCCCATCACGCCAAGCGCTACTTCCGGCGGGTGCAGTCGAACCGCAACGACCCGGTTTATCGCCATTTCCACGCCAGCAATCCGCACATGACCGAGCATTCGGTGTACAATCCGGACACCGACGACGTCATCACCTTCCCGGTCGAGGCCCCCGAATCGGCCATCTTCCGCAACGAGATCGCCGCCGTCCAGTTTCTCGAATACGTTCGCTTGGTCCAGAAATACTGGGTTCAGGCCGGTTGCGCGTCCGAACGCTATGCCCCCGGTCTGCACCACAACGTCTCCAACACCTGCACGGTGAAGCCGGAGGAATGGGACGATGTCGCCCGCTTCATCTGGGACAACCGGGAATACTTCACCGGCGTTTCCCTGCTGGCGCATTCCGGCGACAAAACCTACGCCCAGGCGCCCCGGGAAGAGGTCACCACCGAAGAAGACGTCGCCCGCTGGAACCGCCTCAAGTATCAGCCGGTTGATTACACCAAACTGCTGGAGGAACGCGACGAAACGAAACTCAAGGAAACCGTGGCCTGCGCCGGGGGAGCCTGCGACCTGTGACCTCGTGGATTCAAGTCAACTCACTACTCGATTCCTGATTCCGGAATCCCGATTTCTTATTTCCACTTCATCATTCATAATTCCACGCCCGCCGTTCGTCACAGATGCCGATAATGAGCGCCGATCCCTTCAATCTCTTCGCCCGGTGGCTGGCCGACGCCGATGAGTCTGGCCTGGCCGAACCGACCGCCTGCGCCCTGGCCACGGCGTCCGCCGACGGACGCCCGAGCTGCCGCATGGTGCTGCTGAAAGCCCACGGACCGGACGGTTTCGTCGTTTATACCAACCTCGACAGTCCCAAGGCACGGGACTTGAAAGAAAATCCCCGTGCCGAACTGTGTTTCTACTGGATGCCCCTGAAACGCCAAGTACGCGTCCACGGCCCCGTCGAACCGGTCGAAGCCGCCACCGCCGACGCCTACTTCGCCAGCCGGCCGCGCTTGAGCCGGATCGGCGCCTGGGCTTCGCGCCAGTCGGAGCCCATGGAATCACCCCTCGACCTCGAAAAGAACGTGATGGCGGTCGCCGCCCGATTCGGCTTCGGCCGCATCCCCCGCCCCGACAACTGGTCCGGCTTCCGCCTGCTCCCGGATACCCTGGAATTCTGGATGGAAAAACCCTTCCGCCAGCACCACCGCGTCCGCTTTCACCGGGAGAACAACAGCTGGACCAAACAACGCCTGTTCCCTTGACCCGCCGATACTTCCGTCCTTTCAAAAATAGAAAAAGGGCTCCTTCCGCGGAAGGAGCCCTTTATTGTTCGTAAACTAACGTGTTGCGACTTGGTCGAAACGGGCAGCGGACGTTACATCATGCCGCCCATGCCTCCCATTCCGCCCATGCCGCCCATGTCGCCACCGCCGCCGTGACCGCCCGAGGAGCCTTCCTTTTCGGGGGCGTCGGCGATCATGCACTCGGTGGTGAGCAGCAAGCCGGCCACGGAAGCCGCGTTCTGAAGCGCGGTACGGGTGACCTTGGTCGGATCGACGACGCCGGCCTTCACCAGGTCCTCGTACTCGCCGGTGGCCACATTGTAGCCGTTCGCTCCCTTGAGCTTGAGCACTTCTTGGACCACCAGCGAGCCTTCGACTCCGGCGTTGGAGCAGAGCTGGCGCAAGGGAGACTCGATCGCCCGGCGCACGATGCTGGCGCCGTGCTTTTCGTCGCCTTCCAACTCGAGACCTTCGATCTTCTTGGCGACCCGCAGCAGGGAAACGCTGCCGCCGGGAACGATGCCTTCTTCCACCGCGGCGCGGGTGGCGTGCAGGGCGTCCTCGACGCGGGCCTTCTTTTCCTTCATTTCCGGCTCGGTGGAAGCGCCGACGTTAATCACGGCCACACCGCCGGCCAGCTTGGCCAGACGCTCTTGCAGCTTTTCGCGATCGTAATCGGAGGTGGTCTCATCGATCTGGCGACGGAGCTGTTTGACCCGGCCCTGGATGTCCGAGGCCGATCCGGCGCCTTCGACGATCGTGGTGTTTTCCTTGTCCACCGAGATCCGCTTGGCGCGACCGAGATCGCTGATCTGGACGTTCTCGAGTTTGATACCGAGGTCTTCGCTGATGAAGCGTCCACCGGTCAGGATGGCGATATCCTCCAACATGGCCTTGCGGCGATCGCCGAATCCGGGAGCCTTCACCGCACACACGTTCAGCGTGCCGCGCAGCTTGTTGACAACCAGGGCGGCGAGAGCTTCGCCTTCGATATCCTCGGCGATTACCAGCAACGGCTTGCCGGCTTTGGCGACGTTCTGCAACAGCGGGAGAATGTCCTGCAGGTTGCTGATCTTCTTTTCATGGATGAGGATGTAGGCGTCCTCGAGGGCGACCTCCATGGTCTCGGTGTTGGTGCAGAAGTACGGGCTCAGGTAGCCTTTGTCGAACTGCATCCCCTCGACAACGTCGAGTGTGGTCTCGATGCTCTTGGCCTCCTCAACGGTGATGGTGCCGTCCTTGCCCACCTTGTCCATGGCGTCGGCGATGATTTCGCCGATGGCTTCGTCCCAGTTGGCCGAAACGGTCGCCACCTGGCGCACCTGTTCACGGGTCTCGACCTTCTTGCTGACCTTGGCGAGTTCGCCCACGGCGGCATCAACGGCCTTGTCGATACCACGCTTCAGATAGATCGGATTGCAACCCGAGGTCACGTGCTTCATGCCCTCGCGGAAGATCGACTCGGCCAGCACGGTCGCCGTGGTGGTGCCGTCGCCGGCGTTGTCGGAGGTCTTGGAGGCGACCTCGCGCACCATCTGGGCGCCCATGTTTTCGTACGCGTCCTCCAGCTCGATTTCCTTGGCGACGGTGACGCCGTCCTTGGTCATGGTCGGAGAACCAAATTTCTTGTCGATCAGGACATTGCGCCCCTTCGGGCCCAGGGTGACCTTGACCGCGCGAGAAAGCGTTTCCACGCCGCGGAGGATCTTGTTCCTCGCATTTTCTTCGAATACCAGTTGTTTGTGTGCCATAGTGCTAGTCTTTTATTGCAGCGGTTAAAGTTGCTTTTGATGTTTATCGTTACCTTCAAGATACCACCGCGAGGATATCGTCCTCGCGAACCAGAAGGTACTTCTCGCCGTCCAATTTGACTTCGGTACCTCCGTATTTGGAGACGATCACTTTATCCCCCACCTTCACATCGAATGGCTGGGCTTTGCCGTCGTCGTCTTTCTTGCCGGTGCCGAGAGCGACAACTTCGGCTTCCTGCGGTTTTTCCTTGGCGGTATCCGGAATGATGATACCCCCAAGGCTCTGTTCTTCCTCGGTATCGATGTGCTTGATGAGAACTCTGTCTCCAAGCGGCTTGATGTTCACGCTGACTGATTTTGTCGTGCTCATACTTTGATGGTTAGCTTTGTGTGTTGTTCAGGTTAAGTTAAGGTTTTGAGAAAGGCGGCGAGGCCGGAGCCCCGCCATCCGCACTCGGGTGCTTCACCCCTTTTTCGTGTCGTCGTCATCGACGACTTCGAAATCCGCATCGACCACGTCGTCCTGGGCCTGGTCACCGGAAGACTCGGCTTCGCCCGCGCCCTGCTCGGCCCCGCCCTCGCCGGCGGCCCCGCCGGCCTGGGGTTCACCCTGCTGGCCCGCCTGACCATAAAGATCCGAAGCGATGGCCGACATGGCGTTGTTGAGAGATTCCAGCGCCTTCTTCATCTTGTCCGCATCATCGGACTCCAACGCCGCCTTGCCTTCGGCGACGGCGTCTTCGACGGGCTTTTTCTTGTCCGCCGGAATCTTGTCGCCCAGTTCCTTGAACTGCTTCTCGGTCTGGTAAACCAGCGTGTCGAGTTGGTTCTTGGTTTCGACCGCCTCCTTGCGCTTGCGGTCCTCCTCGGCGTGAGCCTCGGCGTCCTTGCGCATCTGCTCGACTTCCTCCTCGTTCAGACCGCTGGCATCCCGGATGGTGATCGACTGGTCCTTGCCCGTTCCTTTGTCCTTGGCGGAAACATTGAGAATACCGTTGGCGTCGATATCGAACGTGACCTCGATCTGCGGCACGCCGCGCGGAGCCGGCGGAATACCGTCGAGGTGGAAGGTCCCGAGGACTTTGTTGTCGTTCGCCATGGGACGCTCCCCTTGCAGCACCTTGATCTCCACCGAGGGCTGGTTATCGCTGTAGGTCGAAAAGACCTGGGACTTTTTCGTGGGAATAGTCGTGTTGCGGGGAATCATCGCCGTGCAGACTCCGCCGGCGGTTTCGATGCCGAGGGTCAGAGGCGTGACGTCGAGCAGAAGAACGTCCTTCATGTCACCCGATAGCACCGCTCCCTGGATACAGGCGCCGACCGCGACGACTTCGTCCGGATTGACTCCCTTGTGCGGGTCCTTGCCAGCCAATTCCTTGGCGATCTCGACCGTACGCGGTGCGCGGGTCATGCCCCCGACCAGCACCAGTTCGTCAATATCCGACGCGGAGTAACCTGCGTCCTTCAGGCACAACTTGAAAGGTTCACGCGTCCGCTCGAAGAGGTGGTCACAAATCTGATTGAATTTCGAGCGGCTGAGCGAAATGTTGAGGTGCTTCGGCCCGCTCGCGTCGGCGGTGATAAAGGGAAGGTTGATATCGACGGACTGGGCCGAGGACAGGGCGATCTTCGCCTTTTCGGCCTCCTCTTTGAGGCGCTGCTTGGCCATGGGATCCTGGCCGAGATCGATACCGTTGTCTTTCTTGAATTCCTCGATCAGCCACTTGATTATCGCGTCGTCCCAGTTGTCGCCTCCCAGGTGGGTGTCGCCGTGCGTGGCCTTGACCTCGAAGACGCCGTCGCCGATTTCGAGGATCGTGACATCGAACGTGCCGCCACCGAGGTCGAAAACGGCGATCTTCTCGTCCTTCTTCTTGTCGAGCCCGTAGGCGAGCGACGCGGCGGTCGGCTCGTTGATGATCCGGAGGACCTCCAGACCGGCGATCTTGCCCGCGTCCTTGGTCGCCTGACGCTGGGAGTCGTTAAAATAAGCCGGCACGGTGATAACCGCCTGGGTAACCGGTTCGCCCACATAACTCTCGGCGTCGGCTTTCATCTTTCCGAGCACGAACGAGGCAATCTGTTGAGGGCTGTAGGACTTGGTTCCCCCGCCTTCTTGGACTTCGACATAGGCGTCGCCGTTCTTGCCCTCGACGACCTTGTACGGAAGTGATTTAATTTCTTCCTGGACCTCGGAGAAGCGGCGTCCGATCAGGCGCTTGGCAGAGAAGATCGTGTTTTGGGGATTGGTCACCGCCTGACGCTTGGCCGCTTGACCGACCAGGCGTTCGCCATCCTTCGTGAAAGCCACCACGGAAGGTGTGGTCCGGCCGCCTTCCGCGTTGGGAATCACCTTCGACTCGCCTCCTTCCATGAAAGCCATGCAAGAATTCGTCGTCCCTAAATCTATGCCTAAAATCTTACCCATGGGATATTGATTTAGCAGCAATCATGCCAGTGCGAAATTTAATTATTAACGTATTGTATATTAATTTCTTACAATCTAATTCCGAAATTCGGGGAAATGCATGATTCAGAAACCGTGCCATTGCGACTCACAGCTGTCTCACTCCGGCGCCTCGGTTTCACACATCTGACCCACCCGCCGCCATTCACGACCGGATCACACCCGGGCATGGGGTACCCCGGTTGGCGCCACAACCACAATCACCGGAGCCGCGTCAAACGGTCCGGAATCCGCCGCAGGCTCGGAATCGGGTTGCTACGATCCTCACGATCAATCACTTCGGATTCGCTGGCGATATCGGAACGACTGAAACGTTCACACGACGCCTTCTGCTCGCACGAAGATTCACCGAAACAGGGGCATTTGGGATTGCGGTTTG
>SLOW01000074.1 GCA_007132315.1 Opitutales bacterium | reverse complement strand
ATGGTGCTCGCGATCGAGCCGATGGTGAATCTCGGTCGTCCCGATGTCCAGATTCTGGATGATGGCTGGACCGTGGTAACGATCGACCGAAAGCCGTCCGCCCATTTTGAACACACGATCCTGGTCACCGAAGGTGAACCGGAAATTCTCACTTTATTAAAAAAATAATTGCCAAACGAATTTCAGGTACCTATTTTTTACTGTTTCTACACATCACTCAAATCGTAAAGACTTATGCCGCGCCTAATTGGAGTTGATATTCCCAACAACAAAAAACTCGAATACGCTCTTCGTTACATCTACGGAATCGGGCCCACCCTCTCTCGCGAGATCGTGGCAGCTTCGGAAATCGACCCGGCTACGCGCGCCCAGGACCTCACCGAAGAACAACTCAACCGCCTCACGGCATTGATTACCGAGCGGAACCATTTGGTTGAAGGGGACTTGCGGCGTTCCATCGCGGCGAATCTGAAACGCTTGCAGGCGATCAACTGTTCGCGCGGCATCCGCCACCGGCGCGGGCTGCCGGTGCGCGGTCAGCGCACCAGCACCAACGCCCGCACCCGGAAGGGCGCGCGGCGCACGGTCGGGGTGATGAAGAAGAAGTAATCAACCGTTTACGGAAACTGATCTATGGCCAACGAAGAATCCTCCCCTCCGGAAAAGGAAACCAAACCTGAAGGCGCCGCGCCGGAGCCCGCCGCACCCGCCGCACCCGCCGACAAGGCCGCTCCAGGCACCGAATCGGCCGAGAAGACCGAGGCTCCCGCCGAGGAGGCTCCGAAAAAGGAGGTCACCGCCGCCGACTTGCTCAAAGCCGATGTCGGGGCCGTCAAGGTGCGCAAGGCCAAGGGCAGCAAGAACATCACTTCCGGCATCGCCCACGTCCTGGCGACCTTCAACAACACCAAGGTGACGATTTCCGACCAGAAGGGAAACATCATTTCCTGGTCGAGCGCCGGCAAGATGAATTTCCGCGGTTCCCGCAAATCGACCGCCTACGCCGCTCAGATTGTGACCCAGGACGCCGCCAAGGCCGCCATGGCGCACGGACTCAAGGAGGTGGTCGTTCACGTCAAGGGTCCCGGCATGGGCCGCGATTCGGCGGTTCGGGCGCTCCAGGCGGTCGGACTCGACGTCACCTCCATCGTCGATACCACACCGGTGCCCCACAACGGATGCCGCCCGCCCAAGCGCCGCCGGGTGTGATTTTCTCCGCAAGCTTTATTTTAAGATAGCTCAATTAAGAACTCATGGCTCGTTATACAGGACCAACCACACGGATCAGCCGGCGATTCGGGCAGCCCATCATGGGTGCCAACAAATCCTTTGAAAAAAAGAATTATCCTCCCGGCGTTCACGGCCCCCGTCTTCGCCGCAAGGTTTCGGAGTACTCCATCGGCCTGAGCGAGAAGCAGAAGCTTCGTTACGCTTACGGTCTGATGGAAAAACAGTTCCGCCGGCTCTTCGAGCGCGCCAAGCGCGAGCGCGGTGTCACCGGCGACCGGTTTCTTCAGTTGCTCGAGACGCGCCTCGACAGTGTCATTTACCTGCTCGGGTTCGCCCGCAGCCGTCAAGCGGCACGCCAGTTCGTCAACCACGGCCACATCCGGGTGAACGGCCGCAAGGTCGATATCGCCAGCTACACGGTGAAGAGCGGTGACGAAATCGAAGTCAAACCCGCCACATCTTCCCGCCAGCTTGCGACGCGCAATCTGGAGGAGACCCGTGCGCGCACTGTTCCCACCTGGCTGAGTCTGCAGGAGGACGCCCTGAAAGCTACGGTGACGCGCCTTCCGGAGCGCGACGATATCCAGCCGCTCGTCAACGAGCAGTTGATCGTCGAGTTCTACAGCCGGTGATCTTCCGCTCTTTATTCGACCTGTTTCCCCGGGTGCCGGGATATACCGCTGAATCTCTTATTGCTTTGGAATCATGCCACGACGTCTAGGAAAATTTGAATTGCCCAACCGCTTGGTAAAGAGCGAAGAAGGGGCTACTGAAACCTATTGCCGGTTCACCGCGGAGCCTTTCGAAACCGGATACGGTCACTCGATTGGAAACTCGTTGCGACGGGTTCTCATGAGCTCGATTGAAGGCGCGGCGATCTCCTCGGTGAAGATCGATGGCGTCAGCCACGAGTTTCAGAGTATAGACGGAGTCGTCGAGGATGTCTCCGACCTCGTTCTGAACCTGAAGAAGGTGCTGATCGTCTCCGACCAGCGCGACTCGGCCCGGCTGGTCATCGATGTAAACCGGGAAGGTCCGATCACGGCGGCCGATATCGAGGAGGAATCCGGCATCCGGATTATCAATCCGGATCAGCACCTCTGTACCCTGAGCAAGCAGCGCCGCTTTTACGCCGAGCTCGATATTCGCGTCGGTCGCGGGTACTGCACGGGGGAAGACAACAAAAAGGAGGAACAGTCGATCGGCGAGATCGCCATCGATTCGCTCTTCAGTCCGGTCAAACTGGTGAAGTACGCGGTCGAAAACACCCGCGTCGGACAGATTACCGATTACGACAAATTGATCCTGGAGATCTGGACGGACGGACGGGTGACGCCGGAAGAGGCGCTCAAACAGTCGGCCGCCATCCTCAAGCATCACCTCAACGTCTTCGACCAGGTTTCGGACGAGGATGTCGAGTTCGAGGACGAAGGGTCCGAGGCCAGCGAGGAGCAGAACCGTCTCCGCAAGCTCCTCAACATGAGCGTGAACGAAATCGAATTGTCGGTCCGGGCCGCCAACTGCCTGAACAACGCCAACATCACCACCGTCGGCGAGCTGGCCATGAAGTCGGAGCAGGAAATGCTCAAGTACCGGAATTTCGGCAAGAAGTCGCTCAATGAAATCAAGGACAAGCTGGAGCAACTCGGCCTGTCTCTGGGGATGAAAATCGACGAGCGCCTGCTCGAACGGAAAAACGACCTTTAATCCACCCAACCCTTTTACGCCATGCGCCACCTGAAGCACAGGAATCAACTCGGGGTCAAGAAGGAGCACAGAATCGCTCTGACCGCCAATCTCGTTTCCGCCCTCATCAAGGAAGGGCGGATTACCACCACACTGAAGAAGGCCAAAGCCATCCGTCCGTTCGCGGAAAAGATGGTGACTCTGGCCAAGAAAGGGACCCTGCACCATCGCAGGCTGGCGGTCGCCCGCCTGCGCGACCGCGAAGCTGTGCGTGTGCTGTTCGATGAGAAGGTGGAGGATTTCCGCTCCCGCGACGGCGGCTACATCCGGATCTACAAACTGGGCACCCGGGTGGGCGACGCTGCCGAAATGGCGTTGGTCGAGTGGGTCGGTCCCGAAGAGACCGGATATACGTCCACCCGTCGCAAGCCGGCCGCAAAAGCCGCCAGGAGTTCCGCGGTTCCCGCTGAGAAAGTCGCCACCAATGGGGAGCAATCTCCCGCGGAGACCGAAGAGCCGGCGGAACCCGCCGAGCCGAAGGACAGTGCCGCCGAATCCGAATCCGAAACCGCCGAACCGGATGAGAAGAAGGAGGAGGACAAGTAACGGCCGGGTGGCAGGTGATTAGCCGCTTTTGCCAGCGCGTCTTCTCCTTGCGGAGGGCGCGCTTTGTTTTTTCCCGATCTTGTTGAAATATCGTGATTTCCGTCGATCTGACCTTTGGAGCTTTGGTTTATCTGTTCAGCGCGGTCGGCTTGATCCTGGCGCTGTGGTTCTATACGGACTTTCGCGACAAGAACCTTTACGAAGCGGAGCGCAAGAAGGTCATTTTTCACTGCATCAAGTGTGACAAGATCTATTCCTCCAAGGCGGGAAGCGACACCGCGTCCTGTCCACGGTGCGGTTTCTCCAACGCGCGCCTCAAGTTCTGACAGCCCATGCACCAAACGATCGCCGTTCTCGATTTCGGTTCCCAGTACACCCAATTGATCGCCCGCCGTATTCGCGAGTGTCATGTCTATTCGAAGATATACCACCACACCACGCGGGCTTCGGTGTTGAAGCGCGATGGCGTTTGCGGTGTGGTGCTCTCCGGCGGGCCTTCCAGCGTGTTCGCGCGCAAGGCGCCGCTTCCGGACAAAGCGGTATTCGAGCTCGGCGTTCCGGTACTCGGAATCTGTTACGGGCTCCAGGTCATGGCCCACCTGCTCGGCGGCGAGGTGGAGGAGACCGATCGCCGTGAATACGGGCACTCGGCGCTGGAGGTGTCGCCCCGCAGCTTGTTGCTCGACGGCATTTCCCGGGAGATCCGGGTGTGGAATTCCCACGGCGACCGGGTGATCCGGTTGCCGAAAGGGTTCACCGCCGCGGCAAAAACCGCGAACTCGTCGTACGCGGCGATTGAAAGCCGCCGGAAAAGACTTTTCGGCTTGCAGTTTCATCCCGAGGTTTCGCACACCGAACAGGGGCGGCTCATCCTGCAGAATTTTCTGACACGGATCTGCGGTTGCCGCGGCGATTGGTCGATGGCCGACTTCCTGGAGGAATCGGCCCGTACGATTCGCGAGACGGTGGGGGACAGTAAAGTCATTCTCGGCTTGAGCGGCGGCGTGGATTCCTCCGTGGCGGCCGCGCTGATCCATCGCGCGATCGGCCGGCAGCTCCATTGCGTTTTTGTGGACAACGGCCTGCTGCGCCTCCATGAGCGCGATGCGGTGGTGAACTTGTTCCGCCGGAATTTCAAAATGAACCTCAAGGTGGTCCGCGCCAGTGGCCTTTTTCTGAAGAAGTTGCGCGGCGTGACCGACCCCGAGCGCAAGCGCAAGATCATCGGGCGCACCTTCATCGAGGTGTTCGACGATGTCGTGCGCTCGATTGGACCGGTGGATTTTCTGGCGCAGGGTACGCTGTACCCGGACGTGATCGAAAGTGTGGCCATCGACGGAAATCCCGCTTCCCTGATCAAGAGTCACCACAATGTCGGCGGACTGCCGAAGCGCATGAAACTCAAACTGCTCGAACCCCTTCGCGCGCTCTTCAAGGACGAAGTGCGTGTGCTGGGCGGGGAATTGGGGCTGCCCAAGGAAGTGCTGATGCGGCAGCCGTTTCCCGGTCCGGGGCTCGGTGTCCGGGTGGTGGGGGAAATCACGGCCCGTCACTTGCGCGTGCTGCGCGAAGCCGACGCCATCCTGAACGAAGAGATGGTGCGTTCCGGTTATTATTACAAAGTCTGGCAGTCGTTCGCGGTTTTCCTACCCGTGCGGTCGGTGGGCGTGATGGGGGATAAGCGCACCTACGAAAACGTGATTGTCCTGCGAATCGTGGAAAGTCTCGACGCCATGACCGCCGATTGGGTTCGCCTTCCGTATGAAATTCTGCAAACGGTTTCGACGCGTATCATCAACGAAGTGAAGGGCGTGAATCGGGTTTGTCTCGACATCAGCTCGAAACCGCCTGGAACTATCGAGTGGGAGTGATTTCCTAATCAGAAGTCAATCAATCAACCAAGCAAGCTCATGAGTTTCTTTTCTATCACACGGAAGGGAATCGGTATTCCCGCTCTCGCCACGTTGTTCGCCTCCGCGCCTTTTTTGACCGTGCACGCGTCGCCTTCGACCGACGAAGTCATTGCACAGGCCCGCGATTATCTGGGCGGGGACGAGGTGCTCGACGGGGTCAGATCCATTTATTACAGCGGCGTGTTCGAGACCCGGGAAGGCGCCCGGGGTGAGGTGGAGATTGTTTTTCAAAAACCTCTCTTCCAGCGGGTCACCACGGTACGCGACGACCTGAAGGAGGTGACGGGCTTGAGTCACTACGACGGTTGGCGAAAGCTGACCGAGCGCGAGGACGATTCGAACTGGACGATCGTCTTCCTGGAACCCGATCAAATTCGGGAACTCCAGGCCAACACCTGGGAGAATCTCAATTTTTTCAAGGGAATCGAGCGGCGCCGCGGCAGCGTTGAAAACCACGGGTTGGTCGATCTGGACGGCGAGAGTTGTGTCAAACTGACGTTCCGCCACCCGGGCGGAGTGTATTTCGACCGCTATTTCGACGCCGAAACGGGGAGATTGATTCTGACCGAGGCGTCTTCCGGCGGACAAATCCGCGAGGAGGGGGATCAGGTTGTCGATGGCATCCGGTTTCCCGAAGCGATCGTGATGTACGAGAATGGTGAGCAAACAAACCGGATTCAGTTTGAGGAGATCACGGTGAACCGCGAATTCGACGAGGAAATGTTCGAGGTGCCGTCCATGGCACCCGCCCGTCCCGGGGAAGCGCCCATCCAGATGGAAGACGAGTTGCTGGACATCCCGTCTCCGGTGGAACCATGAAACACCTCGCTTTTTCGGGCAAGGGTTTTTTTGACAAGCTGGGCTCCGCCCTGCGCGACGAAAACGTCGGCGAACGGCTGGCGTCCGATGTGGCCGCGCTTCTCAGGGAAGTCGCCCGGGGCGGTGATCGGGCGGTTTCAGCTCTGACTGAGAAATTCGATCGCGTGCGGATTACCCCGGGCGCGTTTCAGGTCGAGGAGGACGAGTTCAACGCCGCCCCCAAAGGGCTCGCCGCCAAGGATCGGCGGGCGCTGCGCAGTGCGGTCTCATGTGTTCGGGATTTCAATCGCCGTTCGCTCCCCCGCAACTGGAGCGGGCGCAACCCGCACGGGGCGATCGTGGGCGAAACCTATCACCCGATTCGCCGCGCCGGTGTGTACGTGCCCGGCGGCCGGGCGCCCCTGCTATCCTCGGCGGTGATGACCGTGACGCTGGCGGCCATCGCCGGGGTGCCGGAAATCGCGGTCTTTTCTCCCCCCGGGTCGGACGGCCGCATCCATCCCGCCACCCTGGCCGCCGTGAAGCTGTCCGGGGCGACCGAGGTTTACCGGATCGGCGGGGTCCAGGCGGTGGCGGCCATGGCTTACGGCACTGAGTCGATTTCCCCGGTGGACAAGATTTTTGGCCCGGGCAACGCCTATGTGGTGGAGGCGAAGCGCCAGGTGTACGGGCGGGTGGGAGTCGATCTTCTGCCCGGTCCCAGTGAAGTGATGGTGATCGCGGACGCCAGCGCGCGACCCGACTGGGTGGCCGCCGATCTCGTGGCCCAGGCCGAACACGGTCACGGCGGAAAGATCTTCCTCGTCGGCTCCGAGGCCGACCTGCTCCACGAGGTCGGTGTCGAGGCCCGTCGGCAGGCGCGCGAACGGACCCACAGGGAGGTCGTCGAGACCACCCTGAGGGACCACGGTTACGTCATTCAGGTCGGAAACCTGGAGGAGGCGGCCGATGTGGCCAATTTCGTCGCTCCGGAGCACCTCGAGCTCCACGTGGAGAAATCCTCGCAGGGCAAACTCCGCCGGGCGATCACCACAGCTGGAGCTGTGATGGAGGGAGGGTTGACGCCCACCGTGCTCGGCGATTTCACGGCCGGGCCGAGCCATGTGCTGCCGACCGGCCGCTCCGGCCGCTTTTTCAGCGGCTTGCGGGTCGCCGATTTTCTCCGGCGAACCAGCCACCTGCGTTACGACGAGAAATCCCTGAAGAACGCCTTGCCTGTGGTCGAGGCTTTCAGTCGCTTGGAAAACCTCGACGCCCACGGCAGGTCGGCGTCTATTCGCTTCGAATGAACCCGCGCCAAACGCCCGCCCCGGCCGGAATGGCCCGCCCCCACGTGCCGTCGCTCAAACCCTACACGCCCGGCATGCAGCCCGGCGGATCCGGGTGGGTCAAGCTGAACACCAACGAGAATCCCTACCCGCCGAGTGCGGCCGTCGAGGAGGCGATCCGGCGGGAAACCGATGCGTCGCTGCGCCTGTATCCCGACCCGGCCGCCGCCCCGCTGCGGGCCGCCCTGGCCGAACACCACGGGCTGGAACCGGAGAATGTTTGTGTCGGCAACGGTTCGGACGACATCCTGAACCTGCTCACGCGGATTTTCTGCGACCGGGACCGACCCGCCGGGTTCTCGGTTCCCAGTTATTCCCTGTATCCGGTGCTGGTCGCGATCCAGGACGGACGGGTGGCGACTCTTCCGTTCGATCGATCCATGGATCTCGATGTGGACGGCCTGGCCGCGCTGCCCGCGAACATCCTTTTTCTGACTTCCCCCAACGCGCCGACCGGCGTCGGCTTCGCCACCGGCCACCTCGCCGTGCTGGCGGAGCGGTTTTCCGGGATCCTGGTGATCGATGAGGCTTATGCCGATTTCGCCGACGAGGACGCTGTCGCGCTGGTCCGCACCCATCCCAATGTGTGTGTGACCCGCACCTTCTCTAAATCCTATTCCCTGGCCGGAATGCGGGTCGGCTACGCGCTCGCCTCCGAAGCATTGATCGGCTTGCTCGACCGGGTGCGCGACAGTTACAACGTCAACCGGCTCTCTCAGGCCGCCGCCCTGGCCGCATTGGAAAACCAGCCGTATTTCCGGGACGTTGTCGCCAAAATCAGGCGCACCCGGGATCACTACGTGGATGTGTTCCGCGACTGGGGGTGGTTCACCTACGACAGTCAGGCCAATTTCTTTTTCACCGAGCCGTGCGACGGCTCGGGGTGCACGGGCGAGGCGGTGGCCCGCTCCTTGTACGATCACCTGTTTCGGAACCGTGTGTTGGTGCGCCACTTCCCGACACATGCCTTGACCCGGAGCTTTTTGCGGATCACTGTCGGTGATGAGCCCGCCATGCGGGCACTCACCGAACACATCGCATCATGGCCGGGAAACGCATAGGAGAAGTCGAACGCAACACGAAGGAAACGGAAATCGCCATCCGCCTCCTCATTGACGGCGGCGGGCGAAGTGGGATCGATACGGGCATTCCGTTCTTCGATCACATGCTGACCTTGTTTTCCCGTCACGGATTGTTCGATCTCAACGTCCGTGCGCGCGGGGACGTCGAAGTCGATTACCACCACACGGTGGAGGATGTCGGCATCGTGCTGGGCGACGCGTTCCGCCGTGCTCTGGGAGAGAAAAAGGGCATTCGCCGGTACGGATTCTTCATCCTGCCCATGGATGAATGCCTGGTCCGGGTGGCGCTGGATTTGAGCAACCGCCCCTATCTGGCCTACCGCGTGCCATCGGCTCCGGGGTATGTGCGGGATTTCAACGTCGCTTTGGTGCGCGAGTTCTTTCAGGCGTTCGCGGTCTCGCTCGGAGCCAATCTGCACGCCAGTCTCGAATACGGGGATGAGCCGCACCACGTCGCCGAGGCCCTGTTCAAGGGGTTGGCCCGCGCCCTGGATGCGGCCTGTCAGGTGGATCCGCGGGCTGCGGCCGAAGCCCCGTCCACAAAGGGTGTGCTGACCTGAGCCCTCCGGGGCGTCGATTCGGGGCGTGGCGGACGGTCCGGCGCGCGGTGTGGATTTCCGGGATTATGAGGTTGCCGCGCGAGAGCGGGGATGCCTGAATTATTCTTTCCGCGATTTGAATGAGACCTGTTTGATGATGAACGAAGACGCCCGATACGCCGACCGGCCCGCGAGAATCGCCGTGATCGATTACGGTATGGGCAATCTGCGCAGCGTCTGCAAGGCGCTCGAACGCGAAGGAGCCGAGGCCGGGATCGTCACCGATCCGGAGGCCATGAAGGCCTTTGACGGCGTGGTTTTTCCCGGACAGGGAGCGCTGGGGGACTGTGTGGCGAGCATGCGGGAGAATGGCATGGACGAGGCGCTCCGGCGGTGGATCGCCGCCGGCCGGCCGTACCTCGGTGTCTGCCTGGGGCTCCAGGCCTTGTTCGAGCATTCGGAAGAAGGTGATACCCCCGGCCTCGGTGTTTTTGCCGGCCGGGTGAAGCGGTTTCGCCTCCCCGCCGAACTGAAGATCCCGCATATGGGATGGAACGAAGCCCGGCTTTTGCAGGAGGACTCACCCCTGTTTGCGGGCATGGACGCCGAGGCCGGATCGTTTTATTTCGTTCACAGTTACTACGTGGAGCCCGCCGACCGTTCGCTGGTGCTCTGTGAGACCGATTACGGTCACCCGTTCGTCAGCGGCGTCGCCCGGGGGCATTGTTTCGCGGTGCAGTTCCATCCGGAAAAGAGCCAGAGCCGGGGATTGACGCTCTATCGGAACTTCATTTCCGTGGTGGGCTGGAAAACTCGCCTTCCCGGATGACTTTTCTTTACCGTAACTCTAGTTGACTTTCATCCTAACCGTTTCCTGTCATGGCCAAAGAAGCTCGCATCATTGTTGGTGATAAAGAATATAACTACCCGATTCTGGAAGGAGCCGCGGGTGAGCGGGCGATCGACACCCGGACGCTTCGGGCCGACAGCGGGTTGATTACGTTCGACGAAGGATACGGCAACACCGGATCGTGCCAGAGCGAGATCACCTTCATCGATGGCGAGCAGGGTATTCTGAGGTACCGCGGTTATTCCATCGAGGAACTGGCCGAGCAATCGACCTTTGTGGAAACGGCTTACCTGATCATTTATGGCGAACTCCCCACCGAGCGGCAGTTCCGCGACTTTTCCGACCGGCTGACCGAGCACGCCGCCGTGCCGATCAACATGGAGCATTTTTTCGAAGGCTACCCGGCGCACTCGCATCCCATGGCCATGCTGTCGGGGTTGATGAATTCATTGTCCTGCTTTTACCCGGACTACGCCTGCAATAATCACCAGCACGATCTGGAAAGCTTTGACGCGTTGGCGGCCGCCGCGCTTTCGAAGGTCCGAACCATCGCGGCGATGAGCTACCGGATGAGCCAGGGGCTCCCTTATGTCTATCCGAGAAAGGATTTCCGCTACACGGAAAACTTCCTGCATATGATGTTCACCGAGCCCTACTCGAAATATGTGCCGCCTCCGGAAGTTTCGCGGGCCCTGAATCTGATCCTCCTTTTGCACGCCGATCACGAGCAAAATTGCAGTACCTCGACGGTGCGCATGGTCGCTTCGAGCGAAGCCAACCTCTTCGCCTCGGTGGCGGCGGGGATTTGCGCGCTGTGGGGGCCTCTCCACGGAGGGGCCAATATGGCCGTCATTCAGATGCTGCAGAAGATACACGACAGCGGCGACGACGGCAGCCGCTTTATCCAGGACGCCAAGAATGGTACCAAGCGGCTGATGGGCTTCGGGCACCGGGTTTACAAGAATTACGATCCCAGGGCCAAGATCATCGGAAAGGCGTGTGACACGGTTCTGGAAAGCCTCGGTATCGAGGATCCGCTGCTCGACATCGCCCGGCATCTCGAGAAGGCGGCTCTGGAAGACGATTATTTTGTCTCCCGCAAATTGTACCCCAATGTTGATTTCTACAGCGGCATCATCATGCGGGCCATCGGCATTCCGATGAACATGTTCACCGTCATGTTCGCGATCGGCCGGATGCCGGGTTGGATCGCCAATTGGCGGGAAGTGGCGATGAATCCGCACGGCCGGATTTACCGTCCAAGACAGATTTACCAGGGTGCGTCCGAACGTCACTACGTGTCCAGGGACGAGCGCGGTTGACCGGAGAATCACGTTCCCGATTGAACTTGGCGACGAATCGGGGAGAGTGGGGCATGGAAGGAGTTTGCGCGCATTCATTTGATCCGGCCGCCTGGATCGAGGTCACGGGCGAAGACGCCGCCGGATTTCTCCAGGGGCAGTTCACAGGCGATCTGAGCGCTCTTGCGCCGGGGGCGGGCGTGTATGGCCTCTGGTTGAGCGCGAAAGGGAAAATCGAGGGCGACAGCCTGATCGTTCGCCCGCCGGGCGACCGGTTTCTTTTGTTCAGCCGCTTCACGCCGGCGGCCGTACTCTTGGAACGGTTGGAAAAATACGTGATTGCCGACGATGTGATTCTGGAGGATCGAACAAGTGAGGTGTCCGGTTATTCGCTCTGGGGGCCGGGGGTCGCCGCGTTCCTTGAACGGAATGGGTTCCCGGTGCCCGCTCCCGGATGTATCGAGCATTCTGAGACAGGTGTTTGGGTGGTCGGTACGGGAGGGCCGGCGGGTGACGGTTATGACCTGCT
>SLOW01000065.1 GCA_007132315.1 Opitutales bacterium | reverse complement strand
TCCAGGTCATCCGTGGCGCGTTCCCGGAAAGGGTGCGGATAGCGGGTAAAGTGGCTGTTGGTGTGATGGTGCCGTGAGAGTTCGTTGGACGGTATCGCCACCAGTCCCAGTTTTTCCGGATGGCGCCCGAAATCCGACCTGGGCCAGGTATTTCTATTGTGGTCGGTGATCGCGAGAATCTCGTAGCCGGCGTCCCGGTAGTCATCGATGACTTTGGACGGGTCGTCGGCACCGTCCGATTCGGTCGTGTGGATGTGCAAGCTGCCCAGATGCTGGCCGTAGCTGCTCCAGTCTACGTATCCGTACGGATTTTTTGTGATAATCCATTCTCCGTCGTCGGCGTTTGCGACCGGAGCGCTCCCGCCGAACCCGACGGCGAACAAAACACCCGCAAGCAGGCATGCGGCCCGGTTTTTATCAAACAACATATGCATCATCTATTCTTTCCCTTCTCTTTCTCCGAAGTCAACACGTTGATGAACAGCAATATCCAAAAGGCTGAAAATCTCAACGCCAAACCGCACGTACACTCTGCGTTTCCGAAAATTCATGGGCATTGAATGCTGTATTTTTTAACGAAACGGGCAACTCCCGGTCAAGCGTCTTTTTTTTTGCGGGGCCACCGGAGCACAAGGTTTCCAATTAGCGGCTTGAGCCTGAACGCCGCTCCGTCAAGGCGGTGGACGGATGTTTATTCGCCGGGGACCCTTCACCGATTCCGTCGAAAGGCCGAAAGGCGCGCTTTGGGAAAAATCGAATACGCTCCGGCCTCGGAAGTCAAATAGACCATCCAATAATAATGTTATATTCGTGAAACACTAATACATTAAACCTTTTCTATTGACGTTCTTGGCGCACAGATGCGAGTATTTTATACCAGATATGAAATATTAAAACCGCGAAACCAAGCCTCCAACTCCTTGCGCTTGTTCGTTGAAATCAATCAAGCTTCCGTATGGAACAAGGAAATCCGCATTAAACGCCAACCTCGGAGAATCCCATGATGAAAGTGAAAAAACTGATCCACTTTGCCTGTCCGCTGATAGGGATCGTCACACCCTGTTTCTCGGCACCGGAGCCTCCCGCCTCCGAAAATCCGATTTACCAGCGAATACAGCCGGCTCCCGAAGAGCCGACTTTACGCATGGAAGATTACTGGGTATGGGGAAGTTCGGTGATCAAAGATGAAGAGGGATCGTATCACATGTATGCGTCGCGCTGGCCAAAGGAATATCCCTTCCACCCCGGATGGATGGTGGCGTCGGAAATCGTTCATGCTGTCTCGGACACGCCCGAAGGGCCTTACGAATTTCAAAGCGTGGCTCTGCCTGCCAGAGGAGCGCAGTATTGGGATGGACGGGCCACACACAATCCCAGCGTGACCAAACACAAAGACACTTATGTGCTTTTCTACACGGGGATCACACATCCTTTTGCCGAGCTTGACGATCCCGGCAGTCTGGATTTGGAATCTCACTATACGACCTTGGCACGGTCCAACAAACGCATCGGTATAGCAACTTCCAAAAGTCCCTACGGTCCCTGGGAACGTCGGGACGCCCCGGTCTTGGACACCCAACCTGATACGTTCTACAGTTTTCTCACCTCCAACCCCTCTCCTTGGATCAACGAAGACGGGAGTGTGGTGCTGATATTTAAATCAAGAGCTTATGGGCGAGACCGTTTCCCTTTCCAGTCGTCTATGATGATCGGGGCGGCAAAGGCTCCGCAGTTTGAAGGACCCTACACCGTCGTGGGGGATGAACCCGTGCTCGGAGAGCATAAGGGCGGGGTAGTGGAAGATCCGTTTCTCTGGCGGGATGAAAAGGGCTATCACATGCTGGCCAAAGATATGCGCGGCAGGATCAGCGGTCGCGCGCATGACGGCGTGTTGTTGCATTCGGAGGATGCGGTCACCTGGAAGCCGAACGAAAACCCATTGGCCTATTCCAAAACAGTGACGTTTCGCAATGGGAACGTGCAAACCTTGGGACAACTTGAACGAGTCTTCGGCCTTATCGAGAATGGCAGGATCACGCACCTCTTTTTCGCGACAATGGACGGCCCGGGCGGGTTTCATCGAGGCCAAGACTCATGGAACATGGTGATCCCTTTGGAATAAGGGAACACGCGATGAAATATCGCTGACTTCTTGCGGGAATCCTCTTCGTTATAAGACAAGGTCCATTCCCGTGATCGGAGGATGTTTGATCGTGTCACAGGAGCAAAATCAATAAGGTACAGACAACAAGGTGGAATAACAGGACCCTTCCCAGAAGAACCATGACGACCAATCCCGCTGGAACAGCACCTTCTTCCGAGAATTCATCCGCGACGCGCACGCCTCTTCTGCGACGCGAGTACCTCCTTCCTTTCATACTGCTGACCAGCTGCTTTGCCGCCTGGGGCGTGGCCAACAACATGACCGACCCTCTGGTGCGGACGTTCAGCCGGATCTTCACCATGTCGACCTTCCAGTCGTCGCTGGTGCAATTCTCCTTCTACGGCGCCTACTTCTGCCTGGCGATTCCCGCCGCCATCCTGATTAAACGCTACACCTACAAAACGGGGGTGCTGGTCGGGCTGGGACTCTTCATCGTGGGGGCGTTGCTGTTTTTCCCGGCGAGCCGCCTGATGGAATTCAACTTCTTTCTCATGGCGATCTTCATTCTGGCCGGCGGGCTGTCGGTCCTGGAAACCAGTTGCAACCCCTACATTATCGCGATGGGCGACGAACAAACGGCCACCCGGCGTTTGAACCTGGCCCAGGCCTTCAATCCGGTGGGCGCCGTTCTCGGCACCATGCTGGCGGGCTTCCTGATCCTGCCGAAGATCAATCCGCTGACCGACGAGGAGCGGGCAGTTCTGTAGATGGAGGAGATCCGGGAAATTCGCGGCGAGGAATTGACGGCGGTCATGGGCCCCTACCTCGGCATGGCGATGGTCCTGATTTTCCTGTGGCTGGCGATCGCCATCGTACGCATGCCGAAGGCCTCGGACGCCGGGCCGGCCATCAACTTCTCACCGACCGTACGACGCCTGCTCCGGAACCGGCACTACTCCTTCGGCGTGGTGGCCCAGTTCTTCTAC
>SLOW01000186.1 GCA_007132315.1 Opitutales bacterium | reverse complement strand
GGTGATATAGGCGTCGGGCCGCCCGGGGCGGGCGAACTGCAGGTCGGTTTCGCGGTATTCGCCTTCACGCACGAAGAGGCGGTCGCCGGGATGCAGTTGATTCATCCCGTGCTGAATCGTGCGCCAGGGCCGGTTTTGCGAGCCGTCGCCTGTGTTGTCGTCGCCGGTGGGTGCGACAAAGTAGGTGTTGCCGACAACCGGCGGCGGGGTCAGTGGCGCGACCATGCGCACCGGCTCGGTGTCGGGGAACACAAACTCGCGGGCGGACGGAGCGCCGGTGCTCACCCCGGTCAGTTGTTCGAGCGGTTCCGGACTGGTCGCGGCGAAAGCCGGGACTCCCGCCGTGAAGTACATCAGGGCGCAGAGAGTGAAAAAAACGAACGGACAAGATGATTTTCGATGGGTCGGATTGATGTTCATTGGACTCAAACTCCTTGGGTTTGCTTTGAGGGAATGGTGGGTCGTTTTGGTTTCGCGCCTTCCTCGTGTTCGGCGGTTTCGTCATTCATCAAGCAGGCGTTTTGCTTCGGGTGGCTGTTGCAGGAGCCGCAGTTCGGCTCCGGCCGGGGCGAAGCGGTGGATGAGCCCGTCGACCCCGCGGACGGCCGGTCCGTGGTTGACCCACTGCCCGCGCTCGTTGCGGCGTTGCAAACGGTACAAGTGACCCGGGCGGGCCTGATAAGCGATTTGCACCACTTCCGCGTCCGCCGTGACGGGCCGCCGCGGGTCGAGACCCAATCCGGCCGGAGGTCGGCTCATGTCCGCTTCCGGATAATGCAACCCATCGACCGAGCCATCGAGCACGCATCCCGCCCCGTCCCAGGTGAGCCGGGCGAGTTGATGGTTCAGGATATCGGCCGGCGTTCCGCCCGGGTCTTCCGCTCCCCGCCATTCGATTTTCGTTTTGAGTTGGGTCGAAAAGAACTCGGCGGGCTTCCAGTTTTGATTGGCCTCGAGCGCTGTGAGCATGGCGGCCTCATTCGCCCCGGAACTGCCCTCGGACAGTGCGGTGAGCTTGTCAAGATGCGCCGCAGCCATAGGCGCCATGTCCTCAAGAGCCTGGGCGGCGCGGAACAAGGCCCAACGCGTGCCGAACCATTTGCGTCCGAGTATGTCGACCAGCCTGGCGACGGCAGCATCGACGTCGCCCCGACCGTGGTTGGCCAGCGCCCGGGCGGCGAAGACCTGGGCCAGGAGTTCGTCGGTGTCCCGGTCTCCATGGTCGGGACGGATGATCGCCGCGAGCGCGTCCGCCTCTCCGTCGCCGAGGCCGGGCGCGAATACCAATCCCACGGCGGCCCAGTACAGCTCGGTCTGGTCCCGGGTGCCATGCAGACGCGGACGGATCGCTTCCGGGTCGCGGGGGTGGGAGCCGGGCGCGGTGGAGTTGGCCCAGGCCATCCAGCTCCAGATTTGATTCATTCGCTCCAGCGAATGCCGTTGATCCAGTCTGGCCGGCCGGGGGCGCCCGGGTCGTCGGCCGTCGTCGAACAAGCCCTGGTCGTAGAGTCCGCCGGTCCAGCCGCTTTGGCCGGTGACAAACTCCTTGAGAGCCGAACGCATGGACAGCAGGCGGTCGCGGTGTTCGGGGTCGGCGGCCAGGTTGCGCACTTCGTGCGGATCTTCCCGCGTATCGTAGAGTTCCTCCATCACCCGCGGCTGGTCGAACAGGGCGTCGGCTTCGGGTTGCAGCGTCCGCCAACGCCAGCCTTCCACCAGATCGCGCTGCGAGGCGCCGCCGAAATCATAGCGGACGATCAGCACGCGCGGCATGTGCGGGAGGAAATTGCGGACATAGCGGTAGCGGCCGTCGAACAGGGTGCGGCGGATTTCCGGCAGTTCGCCGTTGATATCGACGGCGGCGAAGAGATGGGGATGCCGCTGTGCGTCCGCGGCCGACCCAAAAAACGGCAGACCGTGCATGTGTTCGGGGATTTTGACCCCGGCCAGATGGAGAACGGTCGGGGCGAGATCAACCAGACTGACCAGTCGTTGGCTGACCGTTCCCGGTGGCGGCATGTTTTCATGGCGAAATGGCTCCGGCACAAAGGCGATCATGGGCACCCGCACCCCGCTGTTGTAGGGTGTGCGCTTGCCGCGGGCCAGGCCGTGGCCGTGATCGGAGGATAGAATGATGATCGTATTGTCGGCCAGCCCCTGTGCATCGAGTGCCCGCCGTAGATCGGCAATTCGTTCGTCGAGTGCGGTGATGGCGCTGTAGTAGGACTGCCATTGTTCCCGCGTGCCGGGGGTGTCCGCCTGGTAGGGGGGAATCTCAAAGTCTTCGGCCTCAGGCAAAGCCTCATCCGGCACGTAGCCTTCGCTATAGTGCCGGCGAAGTCGCCAGGAACGTGCCTGGTGCGTCGCGAACACATTGTAGAAGATGAAAAAAGGCGAATCGATTTCATGGAGCCGCGCGAGATCCGGCTCGGTGCGCTGTTCGCTGTCGAACGCCTCGTCGGTGTTCGCGCGGTTGGCATCGAGCTTTCCATGGTAGTCAACATGATAGCCGGCCTGGCGCAGGTAACGGGTGAAAAATGCGGGATCCCCTTCGTCCCCGCGACCACCCCGGTGGGGATGGCCGCCGATCGTGGTCTGGTACATGCCGGTGGCCATCGACGAGCGGCTGGGGGAGCAAACCGCGGAGGTGACATTGCAGTGCTCAAATAGCACGCCGTCGGCGGCAAGCCGGTCGATCGTCGGGGTGACGGCGTAGGGGTCGCCGTAGGCGCCGAAATCGGGGGTGATGTCTTCGGCAAAGACAAAGACGATATTGGGCCGGGCGGCATCAGCGGCTGACAGGCGACCGGGAGCGAGCAGGAACAAGGCCGCCAGCGCCCCGATCCTGACGATGGGCAACTCGGATATTCTTGTTGGAAACCATTGCCAAAAACGACATGAGTATAGACGCCGCCGGCTCAGCAAAGCGAGATAGCCGCCGACACCAGCCAGACGACGCAACGGATTCTTTAATGTCTTTCGCATTATATTTTTTCCTTTATCACATTAGGTGGACGATTATTAGCCACTGCATCCTCGGGTGTCAGATCCGGCGCACCTTGTCGAATGAAAAAACCGGGCGATCCGCCGCAGCG
>SLOW01000086.1 GCA_007132315.1 Opitutales bacterium | reverse complement strand
TCTCGGCCGATTTCCGGAAACAGATAAACCGCTCCCACCGCCGGGTGCCCGCGTATCGTGTCGCGCAGCACCCGGGCCATGCCGTGATCGAGGCCCTCTCCCCAGCGGTGATTCCTGCTGTATCGAATCGTGTTTCCGCCGGTCCTCACGACCATCGCCGGAGTGTTGACATAATCCGGCACCCGAACTCGCCGCAAACCGACGGCTATCGTCTCACTCGCCGCAACGGGTGTCGTTTCGGCGCCGTGTTCGATCCGCTCTTCCGACTGTAGAATGTAAAACCGGGCGGTATCCTCCACCGGCCGAGTCAGCGTGCAACCGCCCATCAACCAGGTCATTCCGACCACTCCGAG
The DNA here is from genome assembly GCA_007132315.1 of Opitutales bacterium. GTDB lineage: Bacteria > Verrucomicrobiota > Verrucomicrobiia > Opitutales > T3Sed10-336 > SLOW01. The sequence continues at coordinate 2,757 of SLOW01000086.1, read as the reverse complement.
GAACCACAGAATCCCCGCCTTCACCGATCCGCCTCCCTTCTTCCGAAAAGGAGGGCGTTGGGGTGGCGTTCCAGATAATCGGCCAGACGCTGCACGGAACGCGAAACATCGCCCAGACGCTGCAGAGTTGTCGCCAACTCCTGCCCCACACCCGTCCGGGGACTCACCAGCGTTTCAATCGCTTCAACCGCCCCGCCGAGTTGACGCAGGGTGACCGACAACTCGTCAGCCGTCACTATCAGACGTTCGCCAATCGGATCGATCTGCTCGTCCAGACGATTGAGCACGGTGCTCAGATCCACAAAGGCCTCGTTCGCCGATCCCACCGCCAGGTGAAGATCCTCGGATCGGGCCAATTCGGTCACCGCGAGGGCGGCTTCATTCAAATTGGTCGCGATCTCCTCCACCATCATCGCTTCCAGCTTTGCGTCCACCTGATCCAACAAGCCCTCGAACCTGCCGGCAATCCCGGCAAAATCCACTTCTCCCAGATTCGCGGTGATCTCCGTCAATCCATCCCGCAACCCCACCAATGCGGAAGGCACCGCAGGCACCGCAGGGAGAACGGCATGCTCCGGGGCGGGTCCGCTGCGGGCCAGTTCGCCGGGCGACGCGTAATCGAGTTCGATGAACATCAATCCGGACAACCCGACCAGACTGAGGCGCGCCCGCAATCCACGGGCGACCAATTCGCGCATCAATTCGGGATCGGAAAGATTGACCGCCTCGCCCCGTTCGTCGCGGACCACCTGCCTGTCCAATTCACATACCACCGGAATCAGCGACCGGCCGCGCTCGGCGTCATGAAAGATCCCGATCTCCCGCACCCGCCCGACGCGGACTCCCCGGTACTTGACGGCCGCCCCGACGTCCAGCCCATGGACCGATTCATCGAAATACACTACGAATTCACCGGTCTGAGCGCCCCAGGTTCGCCCGCCGAAATAAAAAATCGCCAATAAACACAGGACCGCGGCTCCGGTGACGAACAGGCCGATCAAGGTTGCGCTCGGTCTCGATTTCATACCCTGCCCTCCCCGGCTGCGCCGACGGCCTTCGCCTGAAAAAATTCCTTCACGTGTGGATGCCCCTCTTCCCGCAAGAGATCCCGCGGACGACCGTTGGCGATAACCGTTCTTTCATCCCGGCCCAACATAACCACGCGATCGGCAACCGCGCAAATGCTTTCGAGATCGTGCGACACCACCACGATCGTCGTCCCCAGGCTCTCCCGTGTTTCGAGGATCAGCCGGTCAAGATTACGCGCGCTCACCGGATCAAGGCCGGCCGAGGGTTCGTCTAAAAAAAGGATCTCGGGATCCAGGATAAGCGCACGCGCCAGGGCCGCCCGCTTTCGCATGCCTCCGCTCAATTCAGCCGGGTACCGACCTTCGGATCCCGCCATTCCCACCATTCCCAACTTGATCGAAACCAGGGTCCGGATTTCGGCCCGGGACAGAGCCGTGTGCTCCTCCAGGGGCAAACCCACGTTCTCGGCCACCGTCATCGTACTCCACAGCGCCCCGCTCTGATAAAGAATTCCTATCCGGCGCATGAGCATGCGCCGGACGGCGGGCGGTTCAGAAGTAACATCGCGTCCGTCGAACCGAACCGAACCGGAAATCGGCGTTTCCAAGCCGATGATATTCCGAAGCAGAGCGCTCTTTCCGCAACCGCTGCGACCCACCACAAAAAGTATTTCACCCTGAGAAACGGAAAACGTCACATTCCTTTGAATGATCGTTCCCGCATAACCGTAACTGAGATCGCTGATTTCCAGCAGCGCCTCGGAGCGGCTCAGCGGTGTCACTGTGAGATCCACGGTGACACGGCGCTCCGGTGCCACTTCCAGCACCAGCTCGCGCCGGGTGAATGGCTCCCCCGTGTTCAACGCCTGGGCGGCGGCACCCTGCAGCGTTCCGGCACACGGGGTCGTGTTGGGGTGGAAACGGTGTCCGGTCACCTGACGGGCGCTGACCCCGAACATGACCTCTGCCGCGCCGTTGATGTACCGGATATAACCGTCGGCATCACAAAGGAGCACGGCACTGCTCATGTGCTCCAGCGCGCGTTCGGCAGGCGTGGATGGCTGACTGGGGTTCATGGTCATTGTCAAAGCAAGAAGTGAACCAGATTGGCCTGGTGCCCCGTTGGAGCGCAGGGCAGGGCCACCGAGGGCCGGTGATGCCTGGGGTCAGGGGCGCCGGAAGCCGTGCCGGCCACAGGAGCGTATCCCCATTGTGGGGCAGCTGCACCGGGATGATGCCCCATTATGGTGCAATGGCGGATGGGCGTCCAATTGCCGGGGAAGGCAATCCCGCCCGCGTTGGCACCGCCGCCTTACTGGCGTCCGGGCATGAGACGCGACGCCTGGTGCATGTAGAACGTCACCGATTCCGTCTCGGCCACGGTCTCACCTGCACCATCAATGATGCGCACCTGGAGCTGGTGTTCGCCCCGATGCACCTCCGTGAGGCGCTGGCTGCTGGATCGGGTGGGATCGCCGCGGGACTCGCCGTTGAGCACGAACCGAAACCGGTGACCTTCGCGCAGTTCAGGCTCTACAGCCACCTGGACATCGAGGTGGCCCTGGTTGTCGCGCACGGTGCCTTCGTGCTCGGGGTGGAGGATGCGAAGACTCTCGTATGCGGCCTCCTCGTCGGAGCCGTCGTCGTCATCCGCCGAGGAGCGCTGCTGTCGCGGGGCCGGGGACTGGTAGGTGGAGCCCGTTGCAGGGGACTCGATGCGCTCGGCACC
>SLOW01000228.1 GCA_007132315.1 Opitutales bacterium | reverse complement strand
TTAGTCCCTTATTTCTGAAATCTTGCGCGAAACGCGCAAAATATTTCAAAAGGTGCTCCCATCGTAGCGCGCCGCTTCAGCCAGCGCCCGTCCGCCTCTTCGGGCTCACGGAACTGCGCTGGCTGAAGCGGCGCGCTACGATTTGGTACCGGCTCCGCCGGCTTGGGGGAAGGCGCTCGGTTAATGGCATGCAACGAAGCAACTAGTGTCCTGCGAGAGAAATTCGTATGATCATTTCCGGCTTCACCTCCGCCTATGAGAAGGATACTTATTGCATCGAATTTCCATCGCAGGACACTAGATCAAGTTTCTTGTAAAACCAATCTCGAGGCTAGGGCAAAGGCAAACGTATATGGAGGCGAAAGAAGCCGCTTGCGCCTTCCAAATCCACGTCCACCGCGTGTTCGCGGTCACCGCCGCGTTGCACGGCGCCCGGGTGCGGTGTCCATTGGATCAGGTCCTGGGAATTCCAGAGCTCATATTCGGCGGCGAAGGAACCGTCCCACTCCACCCGCGGTCCGCCCGGACCGTTCGGAGTCACCCGCAGATTGCGCGGGATCGCCGGCGCGCCGGGCGGACTGGCGAACGGATCGAGTGGGTCGATCCCCGCCAGATAGGCTTCTCCCAGAACAAAACCGTCACCGTTGAGGTCCGCCCAGATGTCTTGATCGAGGCTTCCGAGGAAAGCCCACTCCCAGTCGTCCGGAAGGCCGTTCTGGTTGCTGTCCACGATCGGAGCCGCGGGAATCGAATGCAATTCGATGTGCTCCACGGCGAGTTTGAGCGATTCGACCGGAATCTCGTTCGATGGCAGAATTTCTCCGGTCACCGTGGCGGTACTGCCGCCGGCCACCAGTCCGGTTCCGGCCAGTCGGTAGGGCCGTCCGTCGCGGTCCGCGAGCAGGAGGATTTCTCCGCCGGAATCGAGAACGAGGTTCTCTCCGTTCCACAGCAGAACGCCGTGGGCCACGATCAAGTCGCGCGGCAGGATTCCGTCCAGCGCCTGATCGCGCAATGCGGTCAGGCTCGCGACGTCGTGGGGCAGGACATACCCGTCCGCTTCGCCGCCGGAGACGACGCGGCGCAGGGCGTTGAGGGGTGGGGCGAGCGGTGTCTCCGCTCGCATGCCGTCGATCGCCTGGCTGTAAAACGATTCCGCGGTTTCCCGGAGGGGACCGAATTCCGGTCCGTGAACCACGGCTTCATTTACCTGTCGCACCACGTGCGCCAATTCGTGGGCGAGCGGTTGTTCGCCCTGTGGGGAGCGGATCGCTTCAAAGTCCCCGCGTTCGATCCGTCCCGCCCGCGGCGAACGGGGTGTATCGGCCAGGCGGGGACGGTCGGTCACCGCCTCCAGCCGCCCCAGCTCCACCAGCCGAGTGCCGTACCAGTATTCGAAGATGAGGGCAGCAATCGTACTCGACGGTCCCACGGTGAATTCGAGAATCGTTTTTTCGTGTGCCTCGACCGCGGCCAGCGCGTCCTGTCGCCACGCTTCCAGCGGATCGCCGGCACCGGGGTCCACCGGGATTAACGGACGTGGTGCCGGTGGAATCCCGCCGAAAGCGACCAGAGCCGGCCCCGCCGGTTCTCCGGGGTCGGGTTCCGCCAATGCGTAGTTGGCCGGGAACCAGAATTTGGCGAACGCGTCGCTGTCGGTTACGCCGTGTTTCAGGGTGATGTCCCCGTACTTCGGTGTGCCCGGATTCGGTGTCGCCTGTGCGCTGCCCAGCGAATGGTTGAGCGGATTGGCGATCAAGAGTTTCTGTCCTACTGCCGGGCGCGCCGCCGAATCGGGGTTGTCCCAGACCACTTCGACCCGGAAACGATCGAACGGCAAAGCCGCTTGTTCGGGCGGCCCGGGAGGTTCGCCGGGGGCGCCGTACAGGATTCGGTCGAAATCGCTGATGCCGTCGCCCAGCGATTCCTGGGCGAACGGATTCAAGCCGGCCATGACTTCGATGAAGTCCGGGACGCCGTCGCCGTCGCTGTCCGCCGCAAGCGATTGTTGTATCAGGTAGTGAGCGGTTTGAATCGAACTGAGCGCGCCGCCGCTGTGTTCGCCGTAATAGTCCACCGTGGTGTTTCCCGTGATCAGGAACGGTCCGGTTCCGCTCTGCCAAGGGCCCTGATTGAGGCGGTAAATCACGGTCACGTCCTCGCCGGCTTGAAAGCTCGCGCCGATCGTGTTCGGGTAGGCGCCGGGGTTGGGCTGGATTTGCACGGCGGCCGGTCCGTCCGCCGCGGCTGCCACGGCCAGGTGAAACAGGCTGGACGAGGGTTCCCATTGATTGCCGCGCGCCGCTCCGCCGGGACCGGGGTCGAACGCGGGCTGGAGGAGTTGGACGCCGGGGTTTCCCAGGCCCTGCGCGGCGTCCCCGAAGGTTTCGGCCAGAACCGAAACCGTTCCCTCGTCGAACTGCGCTTCCGTGGTCCAGTCTCCCGCAACAAAGGTTTCGAAGGCGAACGGGGGCGGTGACGCGAACGGATCCGCGGTGTAGAGAACAACGGTTACGGCGCCGTCCGGTGCGGGTGGTTCGGGCCACGCTTTCAAGTCGATCAATTGGTAACCTTCGGCCCCTTTCTCGTATGTTTGGTACTGCGCGAGCTGTCCTGAGGCATCCGCCAGCAGTGCGAACAACGTACCGTCGCCGCCCGCGGCGCCGGCGAATACCAATCCGGACGGGGCGTCGAAGAATTGTGCCGGGGCAAGCGCGGTTTCCGGCGAAAACTCGTACTGCACCAGCGTGCCATTCTGGAAAAGCACCAGCACTTCGTCGTCCACGTCGGGAATGAAATTGACCCGCGCCACGGGATGGCCGAGATCAACCGCGAGTCTTTCGCCGGGATTGGTGGAGAAGAGTTCCAGCACCGGCGAGCCCGAGCCGTAGGCCAGGAACCAGGCGGGTTGATTCTCCCCGGCCGGATGTCCGCTGATCAGGTGTGTGTGCGCGGCGATCGTTTCCCATGACTGGATAGCATTGTCGAACCCGTACTCGGGCGACGGCGCGCGTTGGACGATTTTCAGGACCGGGAATTCGGCCGCGTCCGGATCCCGGTGCAGGATGCCCAGAAGCGGATCGTCCGCGCCCCGGGTGCTGGCGGCCGTATCGAATCCCAGAATACCCGCCCGGCCGAAGCCGTCGGGATAATCGGTTGCCGCGACAATCGGGTTCCCTGAGACCGGATCCCACCTGCCCACCCGGACGTTGGCGCCTGCCGTGGTCGCCACAAAGACACGTTGCGTACCGTTTCGCGCATACCAGGCGGGAGCGGCGAACGCCGGGCCGGGCCCCGCGGAGAACGAGCTCACTGGAACACCGGAGCTCCGCAGGTCGGCTCCCCGGAGAAGCAGCACCCGATTGGCGGCGTAGGCGGGCAGGACGAGATCGTGGAAGCCGTCTCCGCTGAAATCGCCCGCGCGGATCAGTGAGCCGTCGGTGAATCCAAACCGCCGGATCGGCACGTAAATGTATTCGGGGGCGGACGAATCCGTGTTCCGGGCGACGGTGATCAGGCCACTCATTTCATCGTGGACGACGAGGACCTGGTCCCCCGCGGGGTCGGGTAAGACCAAAGCGTGGTAATTGGAATTGGAATACAGGTTGACCGTGAGCAGGAACGCGGCGAAGGCGCCGAATGCGGAGAAACCAGGAAGGAGCGTCGCCGGGCGGCCTTTATGCCGCGGCGCAACGATCCGGGACATCCGCGCTTCGCCGGATGCCTTCGCCGAGTGTCCCTGTGGCTGTTTTATCATTCCTGAGGAGGCACGGCGATTTCCACCGTGCGCAGGGTTTCCATGGGCTCGCGGTCGCCGCCGTGGACGACGACGGCGCAGCGATATGTGCGATCCGCGATCAGCGGATGCCTGACGCGGAACCACAGTCCTCCGCGGGGCTGGTTGCCGTCCGCATCGGCTTCGCCGATGGCCGCGACGGCGAAGGCGCGGTCGATGATCTGGATCTGGCCCGCCTCCGGGCCGTCGGTGGTGAGGATTTCATTGACGTAATGACTCACTTGCAGCATGGTTCCGCGGCTTTCGTTTGACGTTTGGTGCAGGTAAACCGTGAACGCCAGTGGCACGATCATATTGTCCGTGAGATCGTCCACCTCGACCCGCGGCGGGGGCGCGGTCGTGAATCCCGGAATCGACGGGGCGATCACCTGGTCGCTCTCGAATTCGCCGACTTTGACCCACAACTCGGTGACGGGCGTGATGACTCCGCCGACCTGATCCGCCCAGTCCACAAGCATGGCCTCCAGTTCCCGCGCCGGATCGGTGATCAGCGGCGCGATGTCCCGCGCGGGCCACGGGAGCGGGCAATCTTCGAGCGGCGGGTCCGGCGACGCGTCGGGATCGAACAGCCAGACGAGTGTCGCCGGATCGCTCCAGGCGCCCGCCTCGCGATTCCCGTACGTGCCTTCGCCGACTGCGCGCACCTTGGCCTGATAGATCACGCCGCGTTCCAGGATCAGCGAGGTGGCGAAATTCGGCGAGTCCTCGCCGAACCCGTTGGCCAGCCGGTCGGAGTCCACCACGCCCCATATCGGTCCGACGCCCGCTTCGTGTCCGCCTTGGAACGTGGTTTCCACGCCGGGCGGCACCGGGGTCACCGCCACTTCGAAACGGTCCACCCCGGGACGCGGACAAAACCAGGCCAGGGGTACGCCCGCGATCGGAAACAGCCCGCCTTCGTGTCCCTCAGCGAAAAAGTGGGTGATGCGGGGCACGGGAAAACTCTCCGTACCCCTGGTCTGGATACAGTTCAGGCGTGTGACCACGCTCGGGTTTCCGTTCCGGTCGAAATACTGCAGGTAGTAACAGGCCAGTCCGGGGTTCGCCGGAGGCGCGGGTTCGCAGAGTTCGGTCAGGTCGTTGATTCCGTCGTCGTTCGTATCCAGCCTCTCCCGGCGCAGCATGACGAGCGGACCATCGTCTCCTAGCCGTCTGTAAAGCGCGGCGTCAACGACGTTTTCCGGGGGGTTGATCAGTTCCACACAGACTCCATGGAAGGCGCCGGTGTCGGGATCGACCGGGTCTATGACACCGTCCGGGCAGGAGGGGGAAGGCCGACAGTCCCATTCGCCCGTCCAGGTATGCGCCGGGTAGGGAGGGCCGGAAACGGAATGTGATCCGACCCAGTTTGAGGTGTGTTCGTAGGCGGTGCCGAAGCGAGCCTGGAATATCGCCGAGCCGCCCTGGAACGACGGGGTCGCCAGGATCTGATCGAAATTGCCGAAATGGAATCGCCCGAGAAATGTGTCCGACGGCGCGTCGCGAAACTCCACCCATGCGATTCCGTCGTGGAGGCGTTCGGCCACCAGCAGAATCGGTTCGCGCGAGGTTGTGTCCAGGTCTCCCTGGACGGCCGTGATGGCGCAACACGGGACCCGCAACCGGCCTTCGGGTGCGGCGGGACCGGCGAGATTGTATAGGGCGCCCGGCACGGGGCCGCTCGGGCCGCTGAGATTCCCGTAGCCGAGCGGACCCGGGCAGGAGGTGTTGTCCTCGGCGACGATCGAAAACCAGCGTGTGACGCCGTCGTCGGCGGGCAGCGACAGCGCTCCGGGAGTCGTGTCGGTGAAGGTGACGCGATCGCTGTCGCCGTTGTTGTCGATTTGGGCGATTCGATTCGGTGTGTCCGGCCAGATCGGATCCTGGCGGTCGATCAGCACATCGTCGGGATTTTCGTATCTGAAGACATGATACCGAGTCACCTCCGCCGCGTCGTCGCGGTGCCAGCTGATGCGCAGGGCGTGATCGTCGGCGCCTTCCTGCCGGTAGATGTTGTCCACGCGCACCCGCGAGGGCGAGCGCGGGGGCAGGCGGTCGCAGATCACCACCGGAAGCCCGGGGCCGGGTTCACCGATCCGTCCGAAGTGATCGACCGCCGCCACATAATAGGTCGCTTCGAAACCGTCCTCGAAGAATTCGCCGCCGACTTCGAAAGCCATGCGGTCGGCCGAGTCGTTGTCGTCGGCGATGAAAAAGACCTCGCTTTCCGGGGGCACGGGGCACGGCAGGGCTTCGGCGGGACTGATCGGAAAGCGGTTTACCGGCACGGCGAGTTCGATGTCCACCGCGGCCAGGAGGTCGTCGCGGGACAGATTCGCCGGTGGAGCCTCGCTGAACGCCTGCTGCCAGGAGTCGCGGGGCACCCGGAAAAGTTGGAACCCGCTCCAGTGCAACCCCATCTCGCGCAGCGGTTGCGGTGTGCACCAGCGCAGGTGTACCCGTAGATGACCGCGCGGGGTGGTTTCGATCCGTTCCGAGAGACCGTCGGGCGGGGGCGGAAAGGCCGGTTGCGCCGGCGTGGTGACCCGGCCCACCACCGGTCCGGAACTGTCGGTTTCGGGATGGTAAACGCGAACTTCGAAGGTGTTTGGCGCGCTGTCCGGAACCCGCGCGATGTAGGCCCGGCCGAGGGCAAGGGAGGTCTGGGGACGGAGGCGGGCCACGGCGACCTGTTGCTGGGCGAAGAGGCCGGATGGGTCCGCCAGGTGAAAGGCGGCGACTTTTTCGGCGAGGTCGGCGTAGGGCCCGGGCGGCAGCACGTCGTCGAGCAGGTGCTCCAGCGCGGCGTTGTCGAAGCCCGCGTCCGAGGCGCGCTGCATGAGCGCGGCAATTGTTTGGATGTGCGTGGTCTCGCGGATCACGGCCAGGCGGACATAGGAAGCCGGCGAATCGGCGCTTCCGGGTTTGTGGTAAACGGCGTATGCCGGTTCCGGTTGCGCGCCCCCGAGGAATTGGAGATAAACGAAAACGTAACGCGAATCCGGTCCGGCCGGTTCGCCCACCTGGGCGACGACGCCCACCTGAGGAGCGGCCGCGACGGTCGGACCGGACAGGACCGCGATGAGGCCGCAGCAGGCCGCTGGAATGCAAAAAATCCTCATAGATCGACTTTCAGGCCGTCGCCGTCCAGGGTGACGCCGATTTTTGTGTTGAGCTCGATGCAGAGGGGGCAGGGGCCGGCCGAAATATCGACTTCGATCAGGCCGCTCATGGCCGCCCCTTGATTGTTGGCCTGGCCCGACATCAGCAGGGAGCCGTCGCCTGAAATCAGGCAGAGGAATCGTCCGGTCACGTTTCCCGCCACGAAGGCGCCGATATCGGGGCCGTCATCGCCGACGAGTCCCCAGGCGCCGATGCCGGCGCCCGCCTTGAGGCGCAGCAGGCAGCCGACATCGATGAACGGAAAGCGTCCGTCCACGGCCGCGATGGCCCCGGTGAAGGGGAGGGCCGGCAAGGTTGTTGACGACATGGCCGGGCGCCCAGGCGGCGTACGGCGCGTCGGTGCAGGTCCTCCCGAGAAAGATGCCGCCGTGCAGTTTGAAGTTGCTCCACGGACTCTGAATCGGACTGTTGTTGGCGAAGATGGTCGCGTTGCCTTCGGCGGCCAGATAAAATTCGAAACCGCCGAAATCCGGCCCGTCCGCGCCGATATTGAGCAGGGCGCTGATGCGGTCGAAGTTGACCGGCTGCATGGTCAGGCCCTCCTGCAGGAATTCGAAGCCGCCCATGAATCCGATGATTTCGCCGTCGCCGGTAAAGGAGAACTGGCTCGAGATGGTGACGCTCACCTCGCCGACAGGCATGCGCGCCGGCGCCACCGTGGCGCCCATGGTGATCCGGTTGAACAGGGCCGGTTGGGCGTTTGGATCGCAACCGTTGGCTCCGTCGGAGTGCAATTGCCGGTACTCATAGAACGGGTGAAAATCCAGCGGCACCGGTTCGGTCTGGATCGTGGTGCGGCCTTTGAGGGAGAGGTAGGTCAGGTCGTCGCCGGTGATCACCGCCTCGCCCTTCAGACTGATGGCCTGCACGTATCCGGTGAACCCGGTCAGATCGTTGAGCAGACCGTCGAGATCGACCGCTTCCGCGACGATGTCGGTGATGGCGCGGTTGAGCTGATCGAGCGCGCTGGAGACCACCTGTTGGATGAGGTGGTCAAAGTGATAGAATCGCGAGCGCAGGACGTTTTGCACCTCGTGGGTGACGGGCAGCGCCCAGAACAGGTCCTCGACTTCGTTGCGGATGCGCGTTTCGATCTCCGCCTGGGTGAACGCGCCCAGGTCGGCGTGCACCATCTCGAAATAGTCCTCCAGGGAGAATCGCACGGTTGTTTGCAGGCCGGTGAAATCCGTGTTGGCGCCGGTAAACAGGTCTTCCAGCTGGTCGCCCAGGCCGCTGATATTTTCCACCAACTCGCGCAGTTCCTCCATCCGGTTGCGGATTTCGTCGAGGCGGTCGCGCAGCGGGCCATCCGTCAGTTCGGCGAGTTCGATCAGTTCGTCGATGCTGAACGAATCGAATCCCGGCGGCAGGTCGATGAACCCCATCGCCACCTGCATGAACTCGCCGATTTGGTTCTCCTCTCCGGGTGCGAGGAATGCCCGGATACCGGCGAGACCTTCCGAAATCGGACCGAGTTTTCCGGTGACGAACACCGCGGTGGCCGAAGCGATTTCCTCCTGCACGGACGCGCCGAAATCGATGTGCCCGAGGGCCGATTGCACGTCGGCGCCCTGTTTCAGTTGCTGCGCCGCTGTGGCGATCGGCCCGTCGAATGCCGACACGATCGGATCCCCCAGCGCGTCGCGTACCTGCAGCGAAAGAAGGGTGTCGAGTTCGTCCAGTCCCGTTCCTAGGTCCTCCAGCGACGACCCCAGCACCAAGTCGGCGAAACCGCCCACCAGTTTGCCGGTGGCCAGGGCGAGGACGTCCGAAAAGAGATTGTTCAGGCTCAGGCCGATGGTGATGCCGAAGTCGATGGCTGCCTGCCGGTGGTTGAGTCGCGGCACGTCGGCTTCGGCCTGGGCGATGATGATATCGATCTCCTTCTTTTCCACCGAATGGAAATGCCGGGTCGGCGGATCGAAGAGGACCGGAAAATTGAAGGGAATTTTCCCGAACCAGGTTCGCCGGGCCATGGTCAGTAAGGCTTCATCGTGGCTCGTTGTGTATTCGATCCAGGCATCGAACTCCGGCGGCAGGCCCCGGTGTTCGGCGTCGAAGTCGGTGTTGTTGAAAAACGTTTGTCCGGCAACCGTCCAGCCGCGCCGCAACCCGGGAATGATATCGGGGTTTCCGGTCGGCGGATTTTCCATTCCAAACAGGATCGCGTGCGCTTCCATGGCGTCGAAGAAGGGCAGACCGAGGTGTCCGGCCACACTGATAAAACCGTCTCCCGGGCCGCTGCCGCCCGCGCCCACATGGGCCGGAGGATTGTTGTAATAAGCGTGGCGGACGGGGGTGATGCGGTAGTCCCCCATGAACGGGCTGCCGTTCGGCACGTGCAGGGCGCTGGCGGGATGCGGGGCGTCCAGGCCCGTGGTCATGCGTCCGTTGCCGCGAAACAGCAGGATGCCGTCGAGGTCGTTGGGGAAACCGTTGGCCAGCGCGAGGACGTGCAGTTCGAGGCAACTGTCCTTCATCGAGCATGCGTCGGCCGATACGAACCGCGCGCTCTGGATGTCGATGCGGGCGTTGCCCCAGTAGGCGAGCGAACGAACCGTATTCTCGCCGGAGAGGGACAGGCGATCCAGGTTGCCGCAGCAATGGAACTCGATCGAGTCGAACGCCAGAGTGAAATCGGCCGGATAGGGGAGGCTGACGCTGCCGGCGATCGCTCCGTAGTCGAATTGCGGCTCGTTGCCGATCAGCTGAAACGCCCACAAGTCGAACACGAACAGGAACGGATCCGGCCCCCCGATTTCGATCGCGGGCGGCAGGTCGCCCGCCTCAGCGGCCCAGCTCCCGGTCACTCCGGAGAAACGGGCGTACACCTTCTGGCAGCTGTCCAGTTGGTACGGTCCCAGAATGGCGCCGCCGATGCGCGAGGTACCTGTCAGTCCGGCGAAGTGGCGGAAATTCACGCCGGCGTAGTCGCCGTTTCCGGCCAGGTAGGCGGATGTTCCGGGATATTCGAGGGCGTCATCCTCGTCGGTCCGAACCCCCGCGTACAGCCAGCGGACCGGATTGAGCGCGCCGGGAAGATCTTGGGCCGCCGGCACCAGTGCGCCGGGAACGAGGATCTGCACGTCCTGCCCCGCGTAGTTCGCGGTTTCGTGTACCGGCAGGCCGCTGTCCGGATCTTGACCCGCGGCCGCCCGCCGTACGATCGGCACGGTGGCGCCCTGCAGCGAAGTCAGCGGCATGCCCTCGGTCCACAGACTTCCGTGGGCCGTAAATCGCAGGGTGGTCGGGCCGACCGCCACCGCCTCCCGGGTCGCCGGATCGGGGGCCTCGTGCGGGTCGTCACCGGCACGGCACCCGGTGTGGCTGACCACCGCTGTAAACGCCCCGTTCATGCCCGATTCTTCGGGATCCGGAACGCTGTTCTCCAGCCGGATCACGCCTCCCAGGTGGCGGACGTACCCGTGCGGGAAGTGCGTGAAGAATTCCCCGTCGCTCAGGCCCAGCTCCACGCTGAATCCGCCGTCCATTCCCGGACGGATGTGCAAGTCGGTGAGCGCGTTCGCCAGGAGTTGGTCGAAATACCCGTCGTTGGTGTCGGGCAGGTCGCCCTTGAAAGACTTCCATTGATCGTAGTGCCATTGGCGGAGAAAGCGCGTTTCCGGTGTCGCGATGCGAAGGCTGTCGAGATTCCACGACCATTGGGTTCCGACGAACCCGACGGCCTGGCGCTCGTCCACGAATTCGTAGGCGAAGGGCAGTGTTCCCGCCACCGGTTGGCTCGGCTGGAGGTCCTGATCGACAACGAGGGATTCGCCCGCGGCGAAAAACACCGGGTTCAGGGTGCGCGGCCACTCGGTATCCGGTTCGGCCCGCCGCCAGCCGGATCCCTCCGGGAGGTCCAGAACGAAGGACACGGCTTCCAGGCCGTCCGCGTCCATCGAGACGCGGCCGAGTCTTCCGGTCCAGCCGTTTACCGAAAACCCGGGATCATCCGGTTCGACCAGGACGGCCCCGTCCACCACCGAAGCCCTTCCGTCGCTGTCGTTTCGCGCGATCTCGAGTTGCGGGGTGGATGGCGGCGGACCGTTCGAGAAAGGTGTTCCGTTGGCCAGTTCACCCTCCGCGACGGCGATCCGCCAGGCGCCGGGCGCGGCCAGTTTCTCCGGCGCGGCGGAAAAGGCCTTCACCGTTGTTTCCACGCTGCCGAAATGGAGCGTTCCGCTGTAGTGTGCGATGTCGTGCGGACCGTCCTCGACAATGTGGTCTTGGGTGAATTCGCCGGATGGGTGGTCGGCGTTGTGAAACACAGCGACCTGGAGGATGTAACCGTGCTCTTCGCTGAGAATACGGTCGGGTTTGACCGAAAGCGAAACGAGCAGCTGCATGTCGTTCACCACCGGGGGCACGTCGACCAGGAGCTGTTGTGCGGCGGAACCGACCGCCACGCCATCCGGTAAGTCTTCTGTCAGGCGGACTTCGATCAGAAAGGGAATGTCGCGCGGTTCGCCCAGGGGTTGGTCCCGGCTGACCAGGACGTCAACGCTGACTTCGAGGGCGTCCCGGCTCGGGTCGGTGTCGAGCAGCCACATCTCGCCGACCGCGATCGACGGCGGCGAAACCTCGATTTCGACCGGTCCGGACGCGGTCAGGATCGCCGGCGGCAACAGCGCCGAGCAAAGTGTGATTGACGCGGAAAAGCGGAGAACTGCCGTAACGGAACGGCGCGCCGCAGTCGGAGCGACATCGTGAAAAACCGTTCTTGGTTTCACCGGATCGAGGCGGTTGCCTTCTGTTGGTTGGTTGGGGTCACGCGGGCGGGAAATTCGTCGCCGTGACTGTCCTGCGGGGAGCCGGCCCATTACGGCGCGGTTCGACATCCGACCTGGCGGTCGGACGTGCTCGGCGTGAATCAATAGAAAGGCCAGCTCCGGTATAAACCGATTCCAACGGCTCCCTTATCCCTTTTAGGTTAGTCTTCACGCTTATGGGTAATATAAGTAAAACTAACGTTTTGGGAGAAGGCAAGCGAAAAAATGCGGGATGCCGGCACGATTCGCCGGTTCTTGAAAAAAAGATTCCCTCACTTCAAAAATTCCTTGGCAC
>SLOW01000200.1 GCA_007132315.1 Opitutales bacterium | reverse complement strand
ATGATCATGGCGGACTTTTCGGGATCGGAGGCCGAAGAGCTTCGCCGGGCGCTCAATTTCAGCCGCTCTCCTGAAAGGCTGGAGCGGGTAAGCGCCAAGCTGCGGGCGGCGATGGAGGGGAAAGGGGTCGATGCGGTCAAGATCGATCGGATTGTGGACGCCCTGGGATCGTTCGCGCTTTACGGGTTCCCGGAATCACACGCCATCAGTTTCGCCTTGCTTGCTTACGGAAGTGCTTTCCTCAAGGCCCATTACCCGGTCGAGTTTTATTGCGCCCTGCTGAACAATCAACCGATGGGCTTTTATCATCCCGCCAGCCTGGTCCAGGACGCCCGGCGCAGAGGCCTGCGCGTCAGGCCGGTGTGTATCCGCGATTCGGATGAGGATTGCACGGTGTGCGACGACTCGACTCTGAGACTGGGATTTCGGATGGTGAAAGGGTTGTCTTCGGATTGTATCCGAAACCTGGTGGCGGAGCGCCGGGAAGGACCTTTTCGGTCGATGAGTGATTTTGTGCGCCGCTGTCGTTTGAATGCCGGCGACCGCAGGCGTCTGGCGGCGATCGGTGCGCTCAATGTTCTCGCCGGCGATCGCCGTTCGGCCCTCTGGCGGGTGGAGCGCGCGTACGAGCAGGGGGAGTTGTTCGCGGAGGTCGATACCCGCGCCGACGAGCTTTCGCCTCTGGAGATGATGTCGCACCTGGAGCGTTTACAAGCCGACCATGCCGGCCTCGGTCTGACCACCGGCGTGCACCCGGTCCATTACGCGCGTCAACGTCTGGAGGCCGAAGGCGTGGTGCGGGCCGGCGATCTGGCCGGACGTTCCCACGGCAGTCTGGTGCGGGTGGCGGGTGCGGTGATTTGCCGGCAGCGACCCGGCACGGCCTCGGGGTTTGTTTTTATTTCACTGGAGGACGAGAGCGGTATTGCCAACGTGATCGTGCGTCCCGCCCTCTTCGAGGCCAGGCGGCTGGTCGTGACACACGAACCGGGGCTGCTGATTACCGGGCGCTTGCAGTACGTGGATGGTGTCATCGCGGTCAAAGCCTCCCGGATCGCCGCGTTTTCCTTACCCGAGGCGAATCCGTCACCCGACGCATCGCATGACTTTCGTTAAAATCAGCGAGGCGAAACCTCAGACCGAAACGTGGGATCGATGACCCCGAAGCAAGAATCGATCTTTCACCACAGATCAGACAATATTCTTAACCGCGCTTTCATTTCAGACATTCGGGGTCGTCGTGCCGGGTATTGTTCACCCGGCGTCCGACCTCGCGGCAGGCCAGTATTTCGGCGGGGCAGGGGGAGCAGAGGCGCTCCAGCTTTTCCCGGTCGAGAGGACTGTCGCCCAGCCAGGCCGAGGCGTTCGTCTCGTCCAGGATCACCGGCATCCGGTCGTGGATGGGCCGCATGACCTCATTCGGCCCCGTGGTCAGTATCAGGTACGTCTCGTTCTCCCAGATCCCGGCGAACCAAAAGGGAGTCTCATTCGGGAAATGAAAATAATACGGCTGGGGCGGACTGACGGCGCGCCGCCATTCGTAAAAACCGTCGGCCGGTACCAGGCAGCGCCGGCGAGCCACTGATTCGCGGAAGGTGGGTTTGATCGCGGCGGTTTCGGAACGGGCGTTAATCAGAGGGCGGGCCGATTTCTGCTGCCACCGCGCGCGAATACCCCAGGCGAGCTCGGCGGATTCCGGTCGCCCGTTGACGCGCACCACCGGCATCTTCTGAGTGGGAGCGACGTTGAAACGTTCCATCCCCTCCCACGGAGCGAGGAGATCGCGGGCGTCCAGTCCTTCGACACTCGGAACTTTCCTCAAGGTGTAACGCCCGCACATGAAGGCATTCTGAGGGATTGTTGGGCCGGGTCAATTTTCCGTGACAAACCGAGTCGCATTCCGGGGTTGAAGGATTGATTGCTCTTTCCCTTCGACATCATGCCCGCGTCGGTTTCGGTGAATCGCCCGGCAGCCGACCGATAAGGGAGTGATCGCCCCGGGGCCGTGTGGTGACATCGTGGGAACCCGGATCAATAAATCCCTGATTTCTCGAATGGCCGTCCGGGTCAATCAATCTTCCATTGCCAGCGCAACCGCCTCCACGCGCACCACGAGTTGTCTTCCGTCTTTTGCCTTACCCTACCGATTATTTGCGACCGCGACAATCCAGGCATCCCTTCAGGGGCGCAATTCTTTGCCCGAGAACGCCGAGAAGATCACCGCCTTCGACCCTGTCATCGGCGTTGGCGGGAGCGAGCCGTTGAAATTCAAAGAGTTCTACGAGTTTGTTACGTTTACGACTTGTGCGAAACTTTGTTGGCGTCCGGTATTTTGCGCAATCCTCTCGCCCGCAAGCGCGAATCGCGGCATTGCGACCCTACAATCCGCTTAGTTACGTACTCAAGTACGCGCCCAAGCGGATTCGGGTCACGCCTTGCGCTTCATCACTTCTGGGCTTCGCCAATAACCCAGGCTAGGATCGTATTGTGCTGTCGGCTCGGCTGATCCAGCAGAACGCCAGATTTTGAACGGGCTGATAAGCGATGAACGGAAGGCGATTCGCGCGGAACCCACCGGCGTCTCCAGACCAGCCAAGGCGTTTCGATTCTCCGGGCAGTCGCGGAACGGAGGCCGATCCTCTAAAGGTACGGTTCCCGCTGCGTCTTCCAGATCAATCGGTGGGTCAATTCCGGGTCGCCGATGATCTGCTCGGTCTCACCGTCCCAGTCGATTTTTCGGCCGGCGACATAGGAAAGATTCCCCAGGTTGTTGAGCGTGGCCACGCGATGAGCGATTTCGATATCCATAGATGGGCGGCGGTTCTCCCGGATCGCCTGAAACCACTCTTCGGTATGGTCCATATTGTATTCATTGTGTTTGGCCATGCGATACGGCACGACCCCGTCCGCAGGTGGCCGGTAGTTGTGGATTTCTTCATCGATCGGCTCCCACCCCCGTATCGGAGCACCGTCTCCGGAAACATCGACATATCCCTTCTCTCCTTCGAAGACGATTCCAAAACCCGACCCTCCGCGCCACTGTGCCTGGCTTCTCTCTCTCTTCTGATCCCAAACCAGTTCCCAGTCGGGGTTCTTAAACGTGTAGACCACGTTCATCTCCGCCGGAACGTCCCAGATTCTATCGGGACGAGGGTCGCCGGTGGCTTCAATGCGAACGGGAGCCTGAGCGTCGGCGCCGAGACACCAGAGAGCGATACTCATGACATGAGCCCCCCGGTCCCGAATGTTTCCTCCGCCGGATTCCATGATCCATCGAAATCTGCTGGGATGATACGTATGGGGAACGAACGGGCGCATGCTCAACGGTCCAAGCCACCTGTCCCAGTCGAGCTCCGGCGGCGGGTCTTCGCCCTGCGTAAGCCCCCCCACGGGATTGGGCTCATGCCAACAGATCACCCGATTCACTTTCCCCAACATTCCATTGCGAAGATAGGTGGCCACCTGGTGGGCCGGTTCCGCCGACCGCGCCTGCGAGCCGACCTGCACGACCCGGTTGTTGCGCCGCGACGCCTCCACCATGGCCCGCCCTCCGTCCACGGTGCAGCTCGCCGGTTTTTCCACATAGACATGTTTGCCGGCCTCGCAGGCATGAATCGTCTGCATCGCGTGCCAGTGGTCGGGGGAGGAGATCACCACGGCATCGATGTCTTTGCGTTCCAATAGCTCACGGTAATCGGAATAGGCGGTGCAACCTTCGCCGACCCGTTCGACAGCCGCAGCAAGCCGGGTGCTGTCGATCTCGCAGACCGCCGCGATATCAACCGAGCCCTTCGAGCGAAAGCGCAACCCGCGCCCAAGATGTTGGTTTCCAAAACCTCCCACCCCGATATACCCCAGCGTCAGCCGTTCGTTGGCTCCGTTCACCCGAGCGCTCATAAGATGCGGCATCACCCCCGCTCCGAGGAGTCCCCCCAAGCCAATGCCCGCGGTGTTTTTGATAAAGGATCGTCTTGAAATCTTTTTCATCATGGCCTCCGTTTGAATTGCGATTTCCCCGATGCGTTTGCGGCCGAGTCACCTGTTCGAAAGCATGTCAATCAATTCGCACCCTGTCTTTCCAAATATAGCCCGGACAATAAAGTACAATCTCGACTTATGCGGACTGAAAACAAGCTAATCGGGGCAGCCTTCTGCCCGCGCCATGGTCCGTTGGCGCGGTGGTTGTGGCGTTCGAGGTCGGCGGGGAGCCAGTGCGCGCCGTTGTCGCTGGTGACGATAAAAAGGGTGTTGTCGGCGGATCCGGTGCGGTCTCCATGGCAACTCCATAAGTTTCCCGACGGCCCAGTCGACCTTCGCGACGAAATCGGTGTAGTAACCGCCGGGCGCGTCGACACCGGTAATTCCCTGAAATTCTTCCGTTGGCAGCGATGGCGTGTGCGGCGAGGCGAGGGGGACGTAAAGGAAGAATGGCTGATCCGGTGCGTCATCGGCACGCCGTTCGGTGTACTCGACGTCCTCGATGTGTCGGGCGATGACGGGGGGCTTTCCCAACGGTTTCTTCAGCTGGCGTGACGCGCCCTCCTGAAATCAAAATCCTACACCTGTAAATGGGTGAAGTCGAGTTAAAACGGGGCGCAGCGGACACGGAAATTTCAACGGCGAGAATCGCGGCAAAGTTGTTTCGGTCCGGGTTGTGCTCTACGCATGAGTGTAAGTCATCTCGTATAAGTTGTGGACAAAGGTCGGGAAACAAGACCAAATTGAAAGCGAAATGATGAAAGATTAATTTAAAAGTGCCCGATGGCTGCTGAACAAAACGAACTCGCAACAAAACTGTACGGGAAAGTATCGTTTAGCCTCGCAGCTCTGGTGGTATTGGGAGCGGTATTGACTTATTGGCTGAGAAGATCACAACCCGGCAGCCAAATGCTGGAGGCGGCCTCCCGAGGACCCGGCCACATTCAAGTAAAGGAGGGATTTGAGGTTGAATTGGTGTACCCGGTTCCCCGCGAGGAACGGGGTTCGTGGGTCGCGTTGGCGGTGGACCCCAAAGGACGACTGATTAGCTCGGATCAGAGCGGGCTTCTCTACCGGATCACCCCGCCGCCTATTGGCGAGGATGGGCCGGTCGAGGTCGAGCCCATCGAAGTCTGGCTCAAGGACGCCGAGGGTGAACGGGTCGGTGACCCGATCGGCGGCGCTCAAGGGCTGCTGCACGCTTTCGGCGCGCTCTATGTCGTGGTCAACAGCTCCCATGTCGCTCGGGGGTCGGGTCTCTACCGATTGCGCGATACCAATGGCGACGACCAATACGACCAAGTCGAATTGCTCAAGCGATTCCAAGGAACAGGCGAACACGGGCCGCACTCGGTACGGTTCGGCCCGGACGGAGAATCGCTCTACATTGTCGCCGGCAACGCCACCGCTCCGCCCGAAAACGCCGACTCGCGGCTTCCGAAGAACTGGGCGACCGACACCCTCTTTCAGCCGCTTCCCGATCCGCGCGGCATCGGCACGGGGCTGGAGCCGCCGGCCGGCTGGATCGCACGCACTGATCCCAACGGGACTACCTTTGAGATTATTTCGGCCGGCTTACGCAACGCCTACGACTTCGACTTCAACCACGAAGGCGACATCTTCGTTTACGACTCCGATGCCGAGGGTGATATCGGCCTGCCGTGGTACCGGCCCATCCGCGTCAATCATGTTACCAGCGGCAGTGAGCTGGGCTGGCGTACCGGCTCCGGCAAATGGCCCGATTATTACCAGGACACCCTGCCTCCCTTCCTCGAACTGGGCGAGGGCTCGCCTACCGGTGTGACCTTCGGCTACGGGGCTGAGTTTCCCGCACGCTACCAACACGCCCTGTTTCTCTGTGATTGGGCTTACGGGGAACTGGATCTAGCCCACCTCGAACCCTATGGAGCGACCTATCGGGCCCGATCGAGCGAGCCGTTTCTCGCCGGCACCCCGCTTCCGTTGACCGCACTCAGCGTCAATCCCAACGATGGCGCGAATTACTTCGTTACGGGCGGGCGCGGAGCTCAATCGGCACTTTACCGCATCACCTACACCGGGGACGAATCGACCGAACCGGTCGATCCGCCCACCATAGCCGAGCAGAACAGCGACGCAGCCGCAGCTCACGAGCTACGACGCGCACTGGAGGCCTTCCACGGCGTCGAAGACGGGAAGGCGATCGAAAAGGCTTGGCCCGAGCTCAATCACAGAGACCGTTTCATACGCTATGCCGCCCGGATCGCAATCGAGCACCAGCCAGCCGAGCAATGGGCCCGCAAAGCGCTCAATGAAAGCGAACCGATCGCATTGGTAGAAGCTTTGATCGCCCTCGCGCGTCAAGGAGACGACCAATTTCAACCCGAGATAGTCGAACGGTTGAACGGGGTCGACTATGCTGCCTTGCCGCAGGCGCATCGACTGGCATGGCTGCGGGCGTATGAGCTGGTATTCATCCGCCTCGGAGAACCGGACGACGAAACGCGCCGGGAAGCGATCGAGGCCCTGGACCCTCTCTTCCCTGCGGACACGGCAAGCGAGAACCGTCTTTTAAGCCAACTGCTCATTTTCCTCGATGCCCCCGGTATCGTCAGCCGCATCCTTGGGCGGCTTGAAGCCGCGCCCACCGCCGAAGAACAAATTCAATACGCCCGGGCTCTGATCGAAGCGGAATCTGGCTGGGACACGGGACTCTACGAACGATATTTTGAATGGCTGCACACCATGTCCCAAGTAAGCGGGGGTAAGAGCTTTCGCGGATACATCGAATCGCTCTACGATCGTGGCAAAGCATTACTGACCGACAAACAGGCGGAAAAACTGGCCGCTTTGCTGGATCGCGAGAAGATCGAGCCCAAGATGCCCGAAGTCGAGCCGCGCGATTTTCACAAGAATTGGGCCGTCGAAGAAATCGTCGAAGCTGTGACTCATCCCCCGCTTCAAGCCCAGGATTACAGTCGCGGCCGCGAGATGTTCGCCGCCACTCGATGCTTTGATTGCCA
This sequence comes from Opitutales bacterium, assembly GCA_007132315.1. GTDB lineage: Bacteria > Verrucomicrobiota > Verrucomicrobiia > Opitutales > T3Sed10-336 > SLOW01. The sequence goes on along the minus strand of SLOW01000200.1, from coordinate 5,090 downwards.
TCGCATGGGCCGGGAGGGCGGCACCTTCGGTCCCGACCTAACCGGCATAAGCCGACGGTTTTCGGTCGAGGATCTGGCTGAGAAACTCGTCGATCCCAACCTGAATGTCTCCGATCAGTACGCCAATACCGTATTCGAGCTCGAAGACGGGAGGCGCATCAGTGGTCGCATCAGCGAAATTTTTGCTGATCGTCTGCTCGTGGTCACCAATCCGTATGCACCGAGCGACTACACCGAAATCGATCGCAACGAAATTGTGAATCAGAAACGTTCCGATCTCTCAATCATGCCCCCGGGTTTGCTCAATACCCTTAACGAAGAGGAACTCCGCGATCTGTTCGCCTTCCTGCTCGGCGACGGTGATTCTGATCATCCGTACTTCGAAAACCAAAAATAAACCGAACTTTATCCATCTGTTGGCCGCTGAGGGCTGGTTGCAGACGCTTGACTTTCGTTTTCCCGCTGCTATAAGATTCTATTGACGTTAAATTCCTGTGTGAATAAAAAACAGAGCTATGATTATTAATAGAACCTTGGTTGTAATTAGTTTTATTTTGGTATTCCCAACGTTTGGACTAATTGGCAATGCGGGGACGTATGGCCAGTCGGCAGTCCCTGTTTCACCTTATGATTTCCCGTACGGATACCCGTTTCCGGACTATCCGCTGGCCGGAGCATCGGATCCCTCTTTAGGATGGGATTACATGGATTCGGAACCTGGTCCACCCAATCATTTCCCTAAAAGAGTTGCTCAGTACGCTCTTCGCTTGATTCAGACTGACAGAGCAGAGGAGGCCATCGAATATACCAATCGGTTTGTAAAAGAGTATCCCCGGTTGATAGACGAGGAATTGTTCTTTATGCGTGCGATGGCCCAGGCTCAACTTGGCAAGCTCAATGAGGCGGCAGATAGCCTTGAGTTTGCGATCGAAAAAGCAGAACTGCCCCCGCACCGTTTTTTGGCCGGACCCAGGCGCATGTTTGCACCCATGCACAACCATCCGGTCTTTCTGGATCTTTGGGAACAGCACAAATATGATCTTGTGCATGGGCCAATGCTCGGAGCATTGACCGACAACAGCGTAAAAGTCTGGGTTCGTACCGTCTCCGAAACATCCGTACGGGTTTCAGTGAGTACCTCTCCAGAAATGGAGGATCCGATCGTTTCGCAAGCGGTGTTGAGTAAGGCAACCAATGATTACACTGCTGTTGTTCCCATAGAGAACCTGCAGCCGGATACGCGATATTACTACACAGTGATGCTGGGAGAAAAGGGCAGGGACACAGGATCCGCAAGAAATGAAATTCGGGAGAAACATCAAACGTTTCGCACCAATCCAATTCTGGGCAAGAGTACCGATTTTCAGGTGGTTTTTGGCGGATGTGCCGGCTATGTTCCCTATCATGAGCGGGTTTGGGATGTGATTCGTCGATTCGAACCGAGAGCGTTTCTCACCCTGGGTGACAATGTCTATATCGATGATCCGGAGAGCCCGGATCAGCAGCAGCTTATGTACTATCAGCGTCATTCCCGACCGGAATTCCGGCGGCTTGTGGGGTCCACACCCGTCTATGCGATCTGGGATGATCATGATTTTGCCATGGACGACAGTGAAGGAGGGCCTGAAATCGATATCCCGTACTGGAAACCGATGGTATTGGGAATTTTTAAAGAAAACTGGGTGAATCCGGCCTATGGTATCGAGGAACGTCCCGGTGTCTGGTTTGATTTCCAAATTGCTGATGTCCATTTTATCATGCTCGATGGGCGTTATTACCGTGAGGATGGCGGAAGATGGAGTGAGGATGGAGAAAGAATCCCGAATGCCTCCATGCTGGGCCCCCACCAGCTGGAATGGCTCAAGCGGACCCTGACGGAATCCGATGCCACCTTTAAAGTGCTGATATCGCCTGTTCCGTGGAAATATGATGCAAAAGGTACCGGCGTGAGAAGGCTGGATGGGTGGTATGGATATGCGGAAGAGCGTGATGAAATATTCTCCTGGATTAATGAGTATGGCATTGAGGGGGTGGTTTTACTTTCAGGAGACCGTCACCGTTCTGACGCCTGGTTGATCGAACGGGATGATAGTTATGATTTGTTTGAATTCAGTTCCGCTCATTTCACCAATGAGCATACGCATTCTGTTCTTGACGGTTCACTAATCGGATTTAATGATAAAAACTCTTTCGGACTATTGAGTTTTGACACGGACAGCGACGATCCGGAAGTAACCTACCAGATCGTGGACAACGATGGATATATTCAGGAAACGCTGAATGTTAAGCTCTCCCAGTTGTCTGATTGAGCATGACAACGACATTCGCATGATGCCCTGTAGCTTCTTCCAGCACGACCGGCTTTTGTTGTGAGTCGTCAGGATTCTCGTTGATCATCAAGGGTTAAGACCAAATTATTATGGGAAACACACGTTCTGAAACTCTGTCCATCGAACAAAAGTTGGAACAGGATCGTAAACTGATTCTGGATGCCGAGAGTCCAGGTGCCAAGCTGAAGGCGTTTTTGCGACTGAGCGGTCCAGGTTGGCTTCAGAGCGCGATAACGCTCGGTGGCGGGTCGTTGGCCGGAGGTCTTTTTTTGGGACATATGGCCGGGTATTCCGCCATGTGGGTGCAACCGTTCGCCATGCTCATGGGGGTGATCATGCTTTCGGCGATTGGTTACGTGACCCTGTCCACCGGAGAGCGGCCTTTTAATGCGATCAACCGGCATATCAACCCGGTTCTCGGGTGGGGCTGGATTATCGCCACTATGCTGGCCAACATGGTCTGGTGTATGCCTCAATTCGGGCTGGGTACGGCGGCAATGCAGGAGAATCTCGGAGTCCCCGACACCGATGGGTGGCGGTTGGTCGCCACCGGCATGCTGGCGATCATCGCCGGTGCGGTGGTGTGGTTTTACAATACCGGAAGCAAGGGCATTCAGATTTTCGAAATCATTATCAAGACGATGGTCGCGATTATTGTCCTGAGCTTTGTGGGCGTGGTCCTGGCCCTGGCACTGGCGGGCGATCTGCCCTGGGGCCGGATTTTTTCGGGATTGATTCCGGATTTTCGGTTGCTGTTCTCGCCGGCCGCGACGTTGATGGAGTCGATCGATACGGTGCCCGGCATGGGGGCGCAATTCTGGCATGATTATGTCGTCGGCGCTCAGCGCGACCGCATGATTACCGTCGCCGCGACGGCGGTGGGGATCAATATGACTTTCCTCCTGCCTTACTCGATGCTGGCACGGAAGTGGGACAAGGACTTTCGCGGCATGGCCATATTCGATATCGTCACGGCCCTGTTCCTGCCATTCATCGTTGTGACCGCGTGTATCGTTATCGCCTCGAGTCACCAATTGCACAACCAGCCGGCGCCGGGATTGTTGAATGAGACCGATGAGGCGGGAGAGGTCGTTGTGGCCGATCCGGGCGTTATCGACCGGTTTGAACGTCTTCTGGGCAACCGGGTGTTATGGGAACTGCGGGAGTCCGAACCGGAGATGTATTCCCAAATGGCCGAGGATCCGGAGCAACTCGCTGCGGTCGTGGCGGAACGCCGCGCGGCACTGAGCGATGAGGAACTCCGGATTGCCGCCATCGTGATTGATCGCGACGCGTGGGACCTCGCCCGCGCTCTAGAGCCCCTGACTGGCTCCGTCGTCGCGCAGTACGTTTTTGGTCTCGGCGTTCTGGGGGTGGCCCTTTCCACCCTCGTGATTCTTATGGTGATCAACGGATTCGCCTTCTCGGAAATCTTCGGCAAACCCGGAAGCCTCTTTTACAACCGCCTGGGTGCGCTCGTTGTGTTGATCATCGGGGCTGTCGGGTCCTTGACCTTGTGGCAGGATGAAGCCCGTTATTTCCTGGTCGTTCCCACTAGCGTGTTCGGCATGATGCTGGCGCCGATCGCGTATATCGCCTTTTTTGCCATGATGAACAATCCGAAGCTGATGGGCGATTACATACCCACCGGAGGCCGACGGTTGCTCTGGAACAGCCTCATGGGGCTGGCGGTCGCCTTTGCCGTGGTCGCGGCGAGTCTGGCGCTGTGGAGCCAGGATCGGACATTCCCGGGAACTTCTATCGAGACGCGACACCTCGGGATCGCGGTTATTCTTGTCCTGGTTGCCCTGGCGACCGTGATTCACGTGAAGCGTCGCAAGTCAGCGGAGAAAAGCACCGGTTAACGGAAAAGGGTCTCAATTAACGTTTGCGTTCGAAACCGCTATCGGGATCTCCGCGATAGCGGTTTCGATTTGTCGTGCCAATCGAGAAAGATCGCATATCCGCGATCCTTTAGCTCGGAAGTAGAGGTCAACTCGGGTCGCATCAATTTTCTCAGTACTCTTGTCGTTGAAAATCAATTGCTTGCATGCCATTTTCGACACGGTCACCGGCCTGCTCCCGCCTTGCCGCTGGCCATGGTGATTTCTAAATCGGCCTTGCGGATGTCCTTAAGCCACCGTTCGATGCATTTGGAGGAGAGATCCGCAAAACCGTAGGCTTCCAGCCTTGCGCTCATCGAAACGGCTCTTCGCAAAACCTTGTAGATGAGCTTCGAGTCGGTGGGCCAGGCGCTTGAAGCCTCCACCGAAGTGCTGTCCACGCTCTGGTGGGCAAAGTCATCGACTCCTTCACCCGCCAAACGGTCGAACTGTTGAGTTTTCCGGATATCGTCGAGCTTCTGAACTTTTATCTGCCTCGTGCGGATCAGACCGAGGAAACGGTTTTGAAAATATAACGCGGCGTCATCACAATAAATGGCGTTTGGCAGAACACTAAATCGCACAAGCCCGCCGTGGCGGCGTTGGCCCTGCAACCGGCTCGCTCACGTACTCCAGTACTATCCCTGAGCCGGTTTTGGGTCCGCCTTGCCAGCCGAACTTCTGCGATTTTTGCAACATCAGGGTAAAATCAACAGGATTAAGATAACAACGTGGAATTATTGCGTTTTTTTTCCGTGTAATTGGGCCGCGGGCGTCGAAGCGAGAGAAGATCCTGTTTTCGGCAGAAATAGGACGAGGGGCCCGTCATCGCGGAAGAAGACGCGCCAGTGCTCTTCATCCAAGGTTTTGGAAAGCT
>SLOW01000376.1 GCA_007132315.1 Opitutales bacterium | reverse complement strand
GTCGTTCAGGGGGGCGTCGGACCGGCAACTGGTCCGGTTCGGCGAGCCGCTCTTCAGGCTGTCGGTGTTGATGCTCATTACGGGACCCTTCTCCAAAACGAGTTCGGCCGCCAGTTCGGTGTGCGTGTCGAAGAGGCCCCGGTCCGGAAATTCCGCTTCGGCGTTGACGGTGAACGCAGCGCGCTCGTCCAATCCGAGCCCCCAGAGAGCGATATCCACCATATGGGTGCCCCAATTGGTGATCTGACCCCGGCTGTGGGCGGAAATCCGCTTCCAACCGGCGCTGCTGTAACCGTCCTGGGGATGCACGCGTTCCTCGGTGTAAGGGTGGCCGTGGGTCGGTTCCAGCCACCCGGGGTAATCGAGGTTGTCTGGAACCTCCATGGGCGTCGGATCGGCCGTGCCGCTATGGAGCCGCAACTGCACCGAGATCCGCTCGATCGTGCCAATCCGGCCGCTGCGCACCAGTTCGCAGACGCGGCGGAAGCGAGTCGAGGAACGTTGTTGCGTGCCGACCTGGAGAACGCGTTCGTGTTCGCGCGTCGCTTCCACCAGCGCCCGCCCTTCCTGAATTCCGTAAGTCAGGGGTTTTTCCAGATAAACGTCTTTTCCCGCCCGGACCGCGGCCAGGGCCACCAACGCGTGAGAGTGGTCCGGTGTGGCGATCACGACCGCGTCGATGTCCGGCCGCTCCAGAACCTCGCGGAAATCCTGGTATGCTTCCGGAGCGTCACCTCCCTCCTGGCGTTCCACAACGTGCTCCACCGCGTTGCGCGCGCGCCGGCGGTCCACGTCGCAGACCGCGACCACGCGGACGTTGAACCGGTCCGCCACCGCCAGAATATTGGTCATATTGGACCGGCCGTGGCGGCCGCATCCGATCTGCGCGACGCGAATGGTCGAGTTGGGAGCTTCGCTCCCGAAGAGGCGCGCCGGCAGGACCAGCGACGCGGTTCCGGCGACGAGCACGGATTGCAGGAATTTCCTGCGGGGCATGGACGATGAGACTGGTTTTGCGGTCATAGTGATGGTGATGGGGCAAACCCTACCGGTTTGCGGCGGTCCCGGCAAACGGAAAGTCGCGGCTGGGATGTGCGCGACCGGTCGCGCACCTTTTACCGGGTGGTTTTTTGTCCCGATTTCCGATCCGGGCACCCTGGTGCATGACGGGAAGGTTTCCGGGACGCGACTGGCGGGCCGCTGGTGCGAAGCGACATGACGGAATCCCCGGAATTAATGCCGGAGCACGGCCAGATGGGGGACAACATCGATCTGGAGCGTTTGTCGATGACGATGGATAGACCTGTCTGTATTGGGGCAACACCCACTTGTATTATGCGAAGCTGAAGGACAACGTGATCGAACTCGATGGCGAGATTTACCAGAGCTTCATCGGGGACATGCCCGAAACCTTCACCGAAGCCTCCTGGATGCATCAGTACAGCGATATGTACTACTTGTCGTTAGCCATGAATTTTCATCAGCAGCCTGTCGGACTTAGCCGGTGGGCTGACTCCGACAGGCTGCTCGGGCTCTTTCAGCTTTTTCTGTCGGTCTTGGCATAGAAGGGCTCAATTAGATGTTCCACATTTTCGCTCTGGCATTTCGGGCACCGGATTTTCTTGCCACGCATCCGCTCCGATAAAGCTATAACCACAGAAAACCTTTTACCACAAGCGCGACACTTATACAGATATTCCGGCATAATTTCCTCCTTTGTTTTTAATAAGCGATTATTCGGCAGTAGGCAACACGCCTGCTTGAATTGTGCCTCGCCCGGTTGAGCGGTCGGCTGCGGTTTGCCTCAGGGCAGGCTGGACATTGCCGAACGCACCCATTCGTAATGCTCCCGCTCCAAGCACTCGGGGTCAGGCATCGGGTAGTAGGTCAAGCCCGAGGCATCCGCCACGTAGAAACCGCCCAAAACCGTTCGATAAAGAAAATCCTCGGGCATGGTACGCACGACAACCTTGCTCTGCTTCTCCGGATGATCACGCAACAACAGCAAGCAATCCCGTAAATGGGCGATGCTTGCGTACGGCAAGTCATCCGCCTTGCCCCTTTCCGGATCCTCCGCCAACTCATCCAGCCTAAGCCTGCAGAAGGCAATTCGGTTGACGGACACGGGTTGGCTGCGATCCGTCAGCTTTTCGCCAAAGGCCCGCGGACCGAGAGTGCTCGCCACACGCGGTCGCAATGGACAGAGCTCCTGGTAGAGGTATAGGCCGGACTCTCCGTCCCGGGGGACCTCTTCGGCCGGGTCCAAGCCCAACACCCTGCCGTCCGCAGTGACGAGATGGATTTTCCCAAGGAACTCGCGCCCGACATGCTCCAGTACCCGGTAAACTGCAAGATAAGTCGACTTTCGGGGCCGTCCATCAGGATGCGGAACACAGCGTTTCTCAATTTCATCCAAGGGAAAATAGTCCGAACGAATATCCGATGACACCTCGAAAAAAATCGCCCGGCCACGCGAATGCCGTTGCGTTCCCGTTGCATAATAAGCACCGAACTCATCCGGAGGCAGCATTGAAGCAATCAAGGACTCCGGTATCAACGAAAGGTACAGGTGTTTTCTCATAAAAAACCTTTCTGGATAGTTGTTTGCGCCTGTTGAGAGCTTATAAGTATTTGATGTTGAATGTCAATATCCAAATAAGCCTTTCTTTATGCAGAAGCCCCGATTATTCTTTTATTTGGTATGGATCCTTCCCCTGTCCTCACGGACAGGCCTACGCGGTAGGTCCTTTTTTCGTAGGTCGCTCCGTGAGGAGCGGGTTCTGGTTGATCCCTGTCATTCAAGCCAGGAGGTGAACCACCGCGGGCAGGACGAGGGCCAGGTAAAAGACGGTGTTGGTGAAGAAGAGGACGCTGGCGAGTCGATCGTCGAGGTCGAAGAGGTTGGCGATGATCACGGCATAGACACCGACCGCGGTGCTGGCCTGGACGAGAACGACGCGGTTGGCGGTTTCCGGAAAGTTCAGGCCGGCAGCGTGCAGGACCAGAAGAATGACGGCGGCCGTGGCCGGCAGGAGGATGAATTTGACACCCGCAACCCAGCCGTAGAGGCGATAGTGTGCGGACATTTGGGAGAAGTGGAGGCGGAGTCCGGTCGTGAAGAATGCGATGATCACGCCGGCGATGATCAGGATCGTGACCAGGTGAAAGCGGTCCACCCAGTCGGGCCGCGCCAAGCCGGACAGGTTCAGCGTCAGGCCGGCGAGGACGCCGAGCAGGGGGAGGGAGCGCAGATCCCAGAAATTGGCAACCAGGAGTTTCCACAGGGGTTGGCGATCGGCCGTTCCGTAGTGCCGGGCGATCGGATACAGAATGAAGACGAGTCCGAAGTTCCAGAAAGCGGTGAATATCGAAGCCAGGGCCAGGCCGTATTCGCCGAACAGGACAAAATTGACCGTGCCGCCCATGGTGAACCCGAGATTGGAGGCCCCGCAGGCCATGGCGAACGCTCCGGATTCACCGCGTGTCAGGCCGAGCGGGCGCGACAGGAGGACGCCGACCGCGGCGCCGACCGCCATCAGCACGAATCCGATCAAGGGCAGGAGGGCGTACCGTCCGGTCAACTCCAGCTCCCACAGCGCGAAAAACGCCACGGCGGTGTACGGCCCGAGGACCACCAGGTACATCATGCGGCGCGCGAGCTGGTCCGGGAATCCCATCCGCCGGGCACCGTAACCGGCGAGAATGGAACCTCCGATGAGCAGAATCAGCAATGCGAGCTGCCAGGCCGTTGCCAGGTTCGCTTCCTCCATGAGGGTTCAACCATGAGATCGAAGACGGAAAACTCAACGTCCGACTGCGCGTATCGATATAAGCGCGACAGCCGGCGGATGGGCGCTTCGGCGTCAGGGCGCGAAGCCGCGGCGTATGGTGTTTTCCGTGACAACGCGCGGCTCGACGAACTGGAGCAGGTTAAATGGGTGTTGTCGGAGACAAATCGGATGGAAGGAGAATGTCGTGGTTGGCGGGCAAAAGTTTCAATCCGGGAACCCGCCGAAACTCATCCGTGTTGAGGGTGACGACCCTGCATTTCAGGTAGAGAGCGGTCGCGGCTACAATCAAGTCATGAACGCCGCCAGAACGACGCAATACAGTGCCTTGCCGGCGTACTTACCCCGGCCGGAACGGCTGGTTGAGTTTTTCGCACGCCGCCGTATTGAATATCAGCAATGTGTCCCGCGAGTGCCAGGTTAAGCGGAAGACCTGCGAAGGCTATCTTGAAATTCTCGAAGACCTGTTGCTTGGATTCCGGCTGGAAGTCTTTTCGAAACGGGCGCAACGCGAACTGGCGGCCCATCCGAAGCTTTTCTTCTTCGATACCGGAGTCTTCCGGGCGAACCGCCCTACCGGCCCGTTGGACGCTCCGGAAGGAATCGACGGCGCCGCTTTGGAGGGTCTGGTGGCCCGGCATCTTCGGGCATGGTGTGATTATTCAAATGGAACACACACGCTTTCCTACTGGCAAACGCGGTCCAAAGTGGCGGCACAACCCGGCGGATTTGAGGATTTCTTTCGGGAGGTGGCGGCGGCGTGGGGCGACATGGAAGCATTCGTCCGGATCAATGAGAACTACCGGCTCGATATGGATTTCGACTCGGTACCCGAACTTTGCCAGCGTTTCGGCCTGACTTTTCCCAAGATTCTAGAATCCCTCGGGATTAGGCGAAAGGCTCCCTGTTTCAATCCTCGCTACGACCGACCGTTGTCGGCGCCGGTTAAGCTTTTAAGGGGTGCCGCCAACGGAGACGATCGAAGCGGCTGAAATAAAGCCGTATTATGTTGCTTACACAAGCCGCTCGACGGTCACCAGTCCCGGGATTTTTTGGAAATGGGCGTCTGTGGTCAGAACTGCGGCGCCGATGTGAAGGGCGCATGCGGCGATATGCACGTCCTGGATGGGCAACACGAGCCCTTTCCGGTCGAGCGACCAGGCGATATCGAGTGTGGCGTTCCAGCGTTCCCATGTGGAAGGGATGTACAACATTCGGGACCAGGCTTTGCGGAAACGGGCGAGGAAGCGGGGTTCTCGAACGCCCCGGCCAACTTCGGCGCAGACGAGGCCGCAGGTCGCGATCTCGCGTGATTCGGCAAAGAACGCCAGTTCGAGCAGCGGGTCGCGACCATCGCGGCAACGCGAAACATACCACGAACTGTCCACCAGAACGGGTCGGCTCATGACTTGCGATTGTCGTAGGGGTGTCTCTCCTCGGCGACCCGGAGAACCGCCGGGTCCGATTCCGGATCAAAGAGGTTGCGGAGTTCGGATTCGGACGCGCCCAGACCTTCGCGGAGCCGTTCGATCAAGCGCCCCCGACGGTCCATTTCGCGCAGCGCGGTGGTGACCGCTTCCGTCTTGGTCCGCGCGCCCGTGATGGCGACCACCCGGTCCAGCAGATCCGAATCCAGATGCATTGTGTATTTTATACAGTATTGATATGTACGAAAGCGGTATCTGTCAAATCTTCGTGCGGGCATCATGGTTGCCGCGCGTCTCCCGCAGGAAAGGAGGCGAGCCGGGACATCCGTTCGGAAACGGGGTCGATGACCGGCCGGTTCTCAAGCGAGGAAGTCGAAGAAATAGCTTTGATTCTTGGGCATCCTTTGGAGTCATCATTGGTTGTGCGAGATGTGTACTACGTTTTCTGTTTTGGTCCTTTATCTGCGAGATCGTGCGCAATACGCACAAGATTTTCTGGATCGTTGCCCTTTAGTGGTATGCCATTTGGTACAGGCTGTGCCGGGTTGGAGTTCAATATTTCCGACCCGCTTCTGAGCGTCACGCTCCCTCGGGGTGGTTTGGCTTGCGTTGGTGGAGGGCGAGGATGTTGCCGTCGGGGTCGGAGACGAGGGTGATCCGGCAGTAGGGACAGTCGAGGATGTCCATGGCGATGCGTACGCCGCGCCCTTTGAGGTAGACCAGGGCGGCGTCGAGATCCTCGACTTCGGGGCAGGCGCCCCCGGCCGTTTGCGTTGGGCCGCCATGGGTCGGACGCTTTGGCGAGCGCGAGGGTATGGCCCGCCGGATCCGGGCGAAGAGCCCGGGCTTGCCGATCGTGGCGCGCAGTGGACTGGCGCGCGAACAGCACGCCGAGGACCTCAAGGCATTGGGGATCTGCAGCTTCCTGCAAAAGCCCTATTCGGTCGAGGAACCGCGGAACGCCATCTTTAATCGTCTCCGTTCGGTTTTCTTGTTATGTCATCGTCACTTCAACGACGGATTCTCCTCGACAGAGAGGAGCTGCGCTGGCCAGGCCCGCACGAAGGGGATGTTGGCGGTGCGGTAGGCGTCGCGGACCGCCTCCGCGTCGCTTGCTTCGTGAATACAAATACGGCGCGTCCGATCCTCTGAGAGAAAGCTGCAGATCCACCGGACGTTATTCTGCTCAAGGCAGGGAGTCACGCGTTCCAGGTGTCCTTTCAGATCCTCGTCGGTGAGGGCCGGGTCAAATGTGGCTTCGAGCATAATGTGTGGCATGGTGTGTGTGGGTTGCGGGTTGTCGTGTGTATGGAGCCCGCCGGCCTTGCCCGGCGCGCTCCGGAAAGCTCACGCATTTGCCGTTGCGGGTTCGATGTTCTGGTTGACACGGAACAGGTTTCCCGGATCGTAGGCGGCCTTTATCTTCCGCAGCCGCTCGTAGTTGTCGCCATAGGCGTCGCGTACCCGGTCACGGCCTTCTTCCATCATGAAGTTCACGTAGGCGCCGTCGATCGAGTGCGGCTGCAACGCGTTCCAGTAATCACGCGCCCACTGAGTCATGCGTTTCTCAACGGCCGGGTCCGGATCGACACCGACGATGACCATGGACCAATTCGCGTCACGTTTATTCCAGGCGGTTTGATTCGAGTCGACCCGGCTTGCCGCGCCGTTCACGGGATAGAGATGCATCGTCGATTTGGGTGTCGGCACCTCCGCGAAGCGAACGTGCTCGGCAATGGCTTCGTCGGTCAGTTCTCGCACGTAGTTCCCTTTCCAGTACCAATGATCCCCCGGCGGGTAGAGCCCGTCAAACATGCTTTGAAGGGCTGGATAGGGCATTTCGCCGATGAATTCAAAGATAGGTTCAGCGGCCTCGCGGGCGGGCTGAATCACGGCATCGGCCCGGTCCTTCGGTCCCGTGTAACACCAAAGCAGTCCGCAGACTTTTCTCCCGTGAATCTCCGCGGGAAAGGGCTCCCCGGCCGGAACCTCGGCGGTGAGATAAAACGCATACACGTCTTCGGGCTGTCGGGGAAGCCACTCGCGATACCAGCGCATCGTTTTTTCAAGGTCCTCGATAGGCCAGAACATCGGCCCGGCGATGACGTTCGTGAGCGGATGGAGCCGGTACTCGAAGGCGGTTACGACGCCGAAGTTTCCGCCGCCTCCGCGCAGCGCCCAGAACAGATCCGAATGCTCGTGTTCGTTGGCGTGCACCCAACGTCCGTCGGCGAGGACAACATCCGCACTCAGCAGGTTGTCGATCGTCAGCCCGTGCTTGCGGGTCAGATAGCCGTGTCCGCCACCGAGGGTCAATCCGCCGACGCCTGTTGTCGATATCACGCCGCTCACGGTTGCCAGTCCGAAGGCATGGGTTGCGTGATCGACGTCACCCCAGGTGCATCCGGCATCGACGCGGGCGGTCTTCGCAACCGGGTCGACGCGGATTCCACGCAATTGGGAGAGGTCGATGACGAGCCCGTCGTTAACCAGCGCAAGTCCGGGGCCGTTATGACCGCCGCTCCGGATCGATACGCGCAGGTTGTTGTCCCGGGCGAAGTTCACTGACGTGATCACATCGGCGACGTTGGCGCAGCGCGCGATGATGGCGGGCCGCTTGTCGATCATGGCGTTGTAGATCGTGCGAGCCTCGTCGTATCCCTCACGATCCGGATACAGCAGTTGCCCTCTGAATCGGGTCTCGAAATCGGTGAGGGCTGCTTCGTTCAGTTTAATGGATTCGCCGTAATTTGTCGCTACATTCATGGTTGGACCTCCGGTTCGGGTGTTATAAAGACGCTGACGATTGAACGTCGCCCGACACGGTGGAGGGTAACCGTTGTAAGGTCCGTTGTAATAACCGTTGAAAAGTGTCCGAATCACAAAAAAAACGTTTGTCAGGGGGACGGTAGACCCCGTGCGGGCCGCCGATTCCCGTGTCCGCCCAACTCCGCCTTGATACGCCGGATGAGGCGGCGGGCGCGGGCGGACAGATTGCGCGTTCCGGCCAGGTCGGTGATTGCGTCGTTCGGCTTCGACTTGGAACCGGCCGTTTCGGTCGCGCCCGGGCCGGTCCGGATCAGAATGGCGCGTGCGAGGGCGCCTTCACTGCGGTAGTCCACGGCCTTCGACGCGGCGAGGGCGTCCGTCGCCCGGCGGCGCGCTTGCTGAAATTCACCGGCGGCGAGATCGTGAACCGCCGCTTCGTTCTGGGCGTAGGCGAGCATCCATTTGCTGTCCACCTGGCGCAGCCGGCGCACCGCGTCGTCCAGGTCTGGCGCCGCCCCGTTTTCTCCGGCCGCGATCCGGGCGAGCGCTTCGAGAGCGGCCGCGAAAGGGGCTTCGCTTCCTTCCTCCATATCGGCGGTGATCGCACGCAGTTCGCGACACCGGGACAACGCTTCAGCCGCGCGTTCGCGTTCCAATTCGATCATGATCAGACGGGAAAGGCAGTGAGTCCGCGCCCAGGGAAGCGGATTGTGCCGGCTTCGTCGATACGCCTCCTCGGCGAAGCGGAACGCCTCATCGAGGTCTCCCGCGTGCTGGAGAAGCATGGCCCGCGCCATGGCCAGTTCGAAGCCTTCGATTTCCACGTTGAATTCCTCGGCCAATGACCGGGCCTCGTCCGCCAGTTTCTCAGCGCGATCCAGATTGCGTTCCAAGAGGCAGTAGCAGTGTGAGGTCGCTGCGATCGCATGCACAACGGTGGCGGGATCGGCTTCATGGGCTGCTTCCTGTGCGTCGGAAGTGGCCTTCAACGCACTCTGGAAATCGCCCTTGTGGTAGTAAAGCCAGCCGAGAAGTTGGAAACCCCGCCGCACAAGGACCTGCTGCCCGGCTCTCCGTGCCTCTCTGGTCACTCGGCGCAAGCGCTCTTTCAGGTCCGGAGGACAATAATGGGCCATGTCCGGATGTACGTAGAGGGCAAGAAGCTCCAAATGGAGGGGAATGCGCGGAAGCGACGACAGTTCGGAGACGTGCTCAAGGCCGCGCTCCGCCAGGGCCGCCGTTTCTTCATAGGCGCAAACCCCCAAACTGTGCCGTCCTCCGGCGACACAGGCACGCGCGGTGAGTTCCAAGTCACCGCCGAGGGAGGCATGGTGTGCGATTTCCCCCGCTTTCGCTTCTTCCAGGTCGCCTGTGCCGGCGATACGGCGGGCGATTTCGAGGTGATTCAGGCGACGCAAGGGCGGGGAAAGTCTCCTGTAAGCCGCGCGGCGGACCAGATCGTGGGTGAAATCGTAGCTTCCCGATGCCGTCATCTGAAAGAGCTCATGGCGCTCAAGCGTCTCGATGGCGCCTATGAGTTCGCGCTGTGAGGTCTCGGTCAGTCGGGAAAGGAAATCGACCGTGCAGCCACGGCCCAGCGCCGCCACCCTGGAAAGGATTTCCCGGGCGTGCGAATCGAGCCTGTTCAACCGTTCGTCCAGCAGGCCATCCAGGGTATCGGAGCGGGCGTCTTTTCCCTGTTTAAGGGCGCGTGCCACCTCCAGGGCGAACAGCGGATTGCCCCCGCTTTCGGTGAAAACGCGGTCCGCATCAAGCTTACGGTCGATATTCTGCGCGAGTTCGACGGTATCGCTCATGTTGAGGGGCGCCAGATCAAGTTGGCGGAGCCGATGGCCGCGACAGAACGTATGGACAAGGCGTCGTGCCGCGGGATTCTCTTCCATCTCGCCGGATCGAGCGGCGCAGGCGAACCGAACGCTGCTTGCGGTAGTGGTTCTCGCGATGTAGTGAGTAAGCGCCGCCGAGGCCTCGTCGAACCAATGCAGGTCGTCCAGCAACACAAAAACCGGGGGTTTTTCAGCCGCCACGGTCTCCAGCACTCGAAACACGGTATGGAAAAGGCGGTTTCTGTCGGTTGATCCATCCGGCGCCGGACCCAATTCCGGCAGCAGCGGGGCCAATTCGCGATGCAGTGCCTGCGGTATCCTGTCCGCGGGGATTTTGCGCAGCGCGTCGATCCATGCCGTGTAGGGGCGAATCCGTTCGACGTCGAAGGCGCAGCCGGTCAGGACCATTCCGGCCCCGGCCTCGACGAGAACGGCCAACTCGCGGAGCATCCGGGTCTTGCCGATACCCGGCGGTCCCGTTATCAGCAAAATCTCTTCGGGCGTGCCGGCTTCATCTTGGGCCACAAACGCCTTCAGCAGGGCACTCTCGCTCCGGCGCCCGGCGAGCGGTGGAAGCGATGATGAGTCCGCCAACCGCTTGCGGGCGGGCGGTGTGCGGGAGGGTCTTACAGCGGAGAGGGATCGGCGTAAGATTTCCATTTCCTGCGAGGGTTGCGTATGGAACTCGCTCTCCAGCATATGTCGGCATCGACGGTACTGTTCCAGGGCCTCTTCCTTGCGCCCCATCGCCGCCAGGATCCGGACAAAGTCGATATGGGCCTCCTCCGAGAGGGGATCGCCGAGCAGCCGGTCGCGGGCATAAGGCAGTGCCGCTTCCGGTTGGTCGCGCAGCCGTTCGATCAGCGCACGCAGAATCGTCTCGTGCAAGCGGTGAGCGGCTTCGCGTTCGGCGGCGCGCCAGGTTTCAAAACCGTAGCACGCGGGCAGGTCCAGTCCTTCCAGCAAATAGCCACGGAACAGGGCGGCGGCCTTCCGGAGCTTCTCCGTTGACGCCTTCGCCGGATTCGGAGCGGCCAGCTTGCGTGCCAATGGAAGATCCACGGTCGCCCCGTGCGGTTCGAATCCGATCCGATCGCGCCGAGTGACGATTCGCACCGCACCGTCCTTTTCCAGCAATAGGCGAAGCTTGCTCAGACTCCATCGCAGGCCCGCGCGCGGATCGGCCGCGCCTTCGAAGAGAAGATCGCACAGCACCTCGCGTGAATGCAGCCGTTCCGTTGCAACCAGATAACCCAACAGGGCACGGGTTTTTCTCGATCGCGGAAGGGGAAGCGCCCGATTCCCGGAGCGCACGTCCAGCGCCCCAAGGAGGCGAATATCGAGCCCGGTCCGCTTCATGATACATTCGTTGACGTCAATGGTCGCGGCATCTGACGATCTCCAGAATCACCGCAATCCCCCGCAGAGGTGTGGCGTCATTTCCACTGGGAAGGGTACCGCGATGCTTCCGAATTCGTCGATGGAAAAAGCAGCCGCCGCGGCGTTGCGTCCCGACGTTTCGCGCGCTCATCCCCCGGACGAGGTTCCGCCCGCCGCCTCCCGCCCGGTCGCACTCACGCCGTTGCTCCGTCGGACTCCAGGAATCTGAGCTGTAAGAACTTTGAAAGGTTCAAATTGCCGGCTGAAGTCGAAGGTCCCGCCGAAGGGAAATGTGCGGAGCGAATCGGGGCGCGGCGCTCCCTTCTTGGGACCGGCTCCGCCGAATCGGATGACCGGTTACCTATTGTGTTTCTTGTCGCGAAGGATTGGACCACGGGAAAGAGGAAACGGAGCGGCGCTTGAGGCGGGACGTTTGACAGGGCGAAGCGAATTTTGAAGAAAGGCGACGCCATGCCGAAGGGGAATGCGGAAAAGGTGTTGTTGGAATTGACCGGCTTGCCGGTTGCGGCCGGGTGGGAGGAACGGGTGGTCGCCTGGATCGAACGGTGGGCGGCATCGCGGCCCGCCGTGCGGCTGCGCCGAGCGTCGGCAAAACGACGCAATACAGCGCCTTGTCGGGAAATTACCCGCCGGAGCGTGCGCCGGCTTCGCGATCGATCATGAGGAGGGCGCCGGGATGGTCTCCGGCGAGTTTCAGCTTATCGACCATGTCGAGTGCGCTTCTTTCCTCTTCGACCTGTTCGTCCACAAACCACTTCAGCATCGAAACGGTTGCGTGATCCTTTTCCTTCTGGGCCAGCTCATAAAGCCCGTGGATGCTCGCGGTCACTTTCCGTTCGTTCTCCAGGCTCTGTTCGAAGACATCGAGCGGACTTTTGAACTCGTGGGGCGGCTTTTCCAACGGCTGCAATTCGACG
>SLOW01000172.1 GCA_007132315.1 Opitutales bacterium | reverse complement strand
TTCGAAGAGCGGTTCGTCGAGAATCCGGCTGAAAAGCCCTTGTTTGGTAAGCAATTGAAAGGCGCTGTAAAAGACCGGTCCGAGCACCAGGGCGGCGACTCCGGCGGATGCCGGGGCCCGCGGCAAAATAAAGGCGCCCAAAAACGCGGCCACGACGCCCGGCCAGATAAAGCCCTGAAATTGTTGGATGAATTGGAAAACGCGATCCGTCAGCAGCGGGGCAATCAGGCAGGCGATGACAACAAAGGCAACGGTCAGTATCCGGCCGAGCCGCACCAGGTGCTTCTGCGAGGCCTCCCGTGAGAGGAGCCGCTGATAGACGTCGATGGTGGCGATGGTGGAGGCGGAGTTCAGCATGGAAGCCAGCGTGCTCACAATCGCTCCCGCCATGGCCGCGAGAATGAAACCGCGGAGGCCCGGACCGATGAGCTCCCGGATAAGCGTTGGGTAGGCCCTGTCGGATTGCTCGGCAATCTCCTGGGGGAAGAGACCGCCGGCCATGATGCCCGGCATGACAATGGCGAAGGGGACCAGCAGCCAGAGAGCCCCGGCGAAGATCATTCCGAGTTGTCCGTCTCTCAGGGTGCGGGCCGCCAGGTTTCGTTGAACGATGAATTGGTTGAGGCCGCAGTAGTAAATCATGACGATCCACAAACCGAATACCACCGCGTGCCAGGGCAGGTTCGGATCGTCCGAGGGAAGCACCATGTGCAGGCTGTTCGCGTGCCGTGTGGTGAATTCGGTCCATCCGCCCACCGCGTTGAGAGAAATGAAGAAAATAATCATGCCGCCCGCCAACAGCGCGATTCCCTGAATGAGGTCGGCGTAGGCGATGGCTCTGAGGCCGCCGGACGCGGCGTAAACAGTACCGATGGCGCCGACGATCCAGACGGCCTGATTGAAGGGAATACCGAAAATGACGTCGAGCGCCGTGGCGCCGGTATAAAGCACCGCGGTGAGCAGCACTCCCACATAAATGATCACGGTGAGTAGCGCCATGATCGTTCTCGCGGTCGCGTTATAGCGGAATTCGAGGAATTCCGGCATCGTGTGGATGCCCGCTCGGAGGAACCGGGGCAACAGGGTGACGGCGATCAATACGATAAAGACCGCCCCGAGCAATTGCCAGGCGCTGACTGCCAGACCGACCTCACCCGCGCCTTCTCCGGACATCCCCACCATCTGTTCCGAGGAAATGTTGGCGGCGACAATGGAGATGCCAATCAGGGGCCAGGTCAAACGCCGTCCGGCGAGGAAAAAGTCGGAAGTGTTTTCGCTGTGCCCGATGACTCCGCGGCTTTGCCAGAGACTGAACAAAACAACGAATAGAAAAAAACCGGCGAAAAGCAGAATGTCGATGAAAGTAATCTGCATGAAGTGAACGTTGTTCTTGTACCGTCGATCTTATTGAAGAACCGTTTGCAGGAGAATAGACGATTTTCATGAAAAAACTGGACGATCTTATTGCGATGGGACGGGGGGTGGCTGAGGTGAGGGGCTCTTAAAAGCAAGCTGTTTTTCCCGGTCTTGGCGACCATCCGCGCCCTGAGGAATTTGAATCCTTCCGTGCGGATTATCGGCGCGAGTGGTATCATGGCGAACGGAAAAGTGGCTCAGACCAACGGTTCGGGGGTCAAACACTTCATCCCCAAACCCTACACCGCCGGGACCCTTCTCAAGGTGATCGCCCAAATACTGAGAATGGATGAAACATCACATTGACACAGACGTTCCTGTCTCTGAAGTCTTGGGACGGTGTCTCAGTGACTGGTACCCGAAGGATGGATATCATTGTCACGACAATATGGTCCATTGGCTTGATTTTGCTTCGCGAAATCCAGTGTTTTACCATAGGTGACTTCGAATCAGGATGTGCTTCCTCCCCGGTCCGGCTTTTCGGCGGAACATGATAGCGGTCTGGGCTGAGGATGAGCTATTTCCGGGGGGACCCGGAGGCTTGGAAAACCCGGACAATCGAGCCGGAAATCGCGTACGAAATTCTCTCCCGCGGGATGCGCGAAGGATGACACACAGGTGGATTCGCCACTCCGGAGAGAGCAGAAAATGATCGACCCGCGCCTTCAGGAAACCGCCGCGGACCCCCGCCAGGTATCGTCCTCGGTGTCCGGGTTGTCCTCGCGCCAGGCGTCTCGCCGGGGGAGGAAACGGATTTTTCAGCATTGAGCGGAACAAGGCGCGGCGGGGTGACAAATGGAAATCACCTCCGAGAATGAACGGGCGATTCACCGAACCTCAAAAAAGCACAGGATCATGTAAGAAAGAAGCTGTTTCCGGGAGTATGTAGGGTGTTATGAAACACACAAGACTCAATAAAACCATATCCATTATCTCGGCGGCTATATTCGTGATGAGCGCTTTATTCGCAGTGAACGCCGCCGCCGGTCCCGCAAGGGGAGGGGCCGGGGCCGGAGCTCGCGATGGCACGGGCCCGGGATCCGGCAGCCCGCAGCTTTTGCTGGACGGGAGCGGCGGTGGCGAAGGCGTGCATCGCTACGGACAGGATAACGAACGTCGGGGAGGGCCTCGTTTCGATGGCCGTGGGCCGCGTCATGAAGATGCCCCGCGTCATGGACTCGGGCGAACAGGGGAGGGTCGCGGTCCTTCCGGTGACTGCGAGAACGCGCGTGTTCGCGCCAGAGACGGCTCCGGCGCCGGGTTCGGTGTCGGCCAAATGCGACGCAATTGCGATCAGACCGGTTCCGGTGGTCCTCGTTCCGACAATCGCTGAGGATTCCGGGAAAATCATCATCGGTTCCGGTTCTTGGTAGCCGGGACCGGCGATAACTGTTATTAACCAAGATGGATGACGGCCGATTCTCTCAAGAAACGCAGCGAAACCGACCGGGATGCGGACGAGCGTTCCATGGCCGCGATCGCTGCCGGAGACGGTGATGCGTTACGGGACATTTTCGACCGCTGGAAGCTTCCGATGTTGAATTATCTTTATCGATCCCTGGGCAATTTCTCCGACGCGGAGGATCTGGCACTTGAGGTGTTTACGGATGTCTGGCGTTCCGCTCCGAGGTATCGCAGTGAAGGAACGTTTTCCGCCTGGCTGTTCACCATCGCACGGGGGAAGCTGCGCCATGAGTGGCGCCGTCGGAGTCGCAAACCGGTGGCGCCGGCGCCACCGGAGTTT
>SLOW01000080.1 GCA_007132315.1 Opitutales bacterium | reverse complement strand
TGGCGGCGAGGGAATTTCATGAAGCTCCTGCCAGATACCATTGAACGCTTCTCCATAATTGATTGTTTCAAACGGATTAATCAAAAACTCTGCTATGAGTGATTCGGAAGGATGTATATATTGGCATCCCGATTAAGTCAACCCAAGGATTGAAGAATCTTGTCCGCCATGTCAAAGAAAACGCGGGCGGCCGACCCGTCCGGGTCACTCACAATCACCGGGATGCCGTTGTCGCCGCCTTCCCGGATTCCCGGAAAGAGCGGGATCTGTCCCAGGAACGCGGTTTCGAGGTCTTCGGCGGCCTGGTTCCCACCGCCTTCCCCGAAGAGGGCGTAACGGGCGCCGGTGGCGGGATCTTCGAAATAACTCATGTTCTCAGCCACGCCGAGCAGCGGGACATTGACCTTGTCGAACATGCGGGCGCCCTTGCGAGCGACATTGACCGCCGCCGCTTGCGGGGTGGTCACAATGACCGCGCCGTCCAGCGGAATCGTCTGCACGAGAGAGAGATGGGCATCGCCGGTGCCGGGGGGCAGATCCACAATCAGGATTTCGAGGTCGCCCCAGTCCACATTCTGAGCGAACTGCTGGATGGTTTTCATGATCATGGGTCCGCGCCAGACGACCGGACTGTCGTCATCGACCAGAAACCCCATTGACATGACTTTGATACCGAAATTCTCCAGCGGTACGATGGTGTTCTCCGTCACCTCGGGGCGCCCACGCAGGCCGATCATCAGGGGAATGCTCGGGCCGTAAATGTCGCAGTCCATGATACCGACGGATTCCTTGGCGCCCCGCTCCGCGAGGCGCCGCTCCAGGGCGCACGCCAGGTTGACCGCAAAGGTCGATTTG
Organism: Opitutales bacterium; assembly: GCA_007132315.1. Lineage (GTDB taxonomy): Bacteria > Verrucomicrobiota > Verrucomicrobiia > Opitutales > T3Sed10-336 > SLOW01. The sequence goes on along the minus strand of SLOW01000080.1, from coordinate 2,307 downwards.
CCGACCCCGCCCTTGCCGCTGGCCACGGCGATGGCCCGCTTGACACCCTTGATCGGCGCCTGGCCGCTCATCGGTGACCCGCCGGGCGCCGCCTGCTGCTTGGGCTGGCTGACGGCGATTTCGACTTCGACCCGGGAGATTCCCGCGATGCCTTGCAGTTTTTCTTCGATCTCGCTCTTGAGCTGCGAGGGGACCTTCGGGTCGGCGGTGGTGACGGCCAGTTGCACGGTGGCCAGCCCGTCACTGAGGTCCAGGCCGCGGATCAGCCCGAACGAAACGATGTCGCGGCTGAATCCCGGATAATTGATCTCCTTGAGAGCTCCTTGTATGGCTTCGATGGACACGAATGAGCCTTTCCTTCTGTGGGAATTTAATCGGATTGCGGCGATCGGCGAAGGCCGAACGTCAAAACCCGTCATTGTCCGGGCACCGGCCCACACGTCAACCTCGCACTTCCGCTTCCTGAAGCGCCTGCGGAAAGATATGCATGGTGTCGCAGCCGGTGCGGGCAAGATGACCGTCAGGGTGACACGGGTATTTCTGCCTGTGATTCGAGGTTGGTGACAAAGGCATTTCCGCATGTGGATCGCAACATGCCGGCGCCTATGGCGGAGCATGCCCTCCAGGGGAGGTGCCGATGCGGTTCGGTTAGGCTGCTCGGAGTGAGAACTTCAGCGAGACGCCCGTTCCACGTCCATCCGCCGGACCGAGCCGAGGAACAGGTTCCGGTCCTGCTTGCCGCGGATGTGGCGCAGGGCTTTGTCGTGGAACTTCCGCGCCTCCTTTTCCCGGCCCATCTCCCGGCAGAGCCGGATGGCTTTCAGATAGGAGGTCAAGTCGCGGGGAAAGCGCGCGACAAGGTGACGGTACTCGCGCAGCGCGGCCTCGCGATCGCCGCTCTTCAGAAACCGTTCCGCGGCGGTGTGGTCGGGATTTCGCGTTTCCCGTGCGCTTCCGAGAATCAGCGCGTCGGTGAAGCCGGTCAGAGGAGCGGCGAACAGCCGCAGCGCTTCGGGCAGAATGAACAGAAAGCCGAAGGAAACCAGGACCAAGCCGATCAGAAAATCGATGACGACGTCGAAGGCGCTCATGGATGCCGGATCCACGCCGAGCCAGACACCGACCCCGGCCGCCGTCAGAACGGCCATGATCGTCCAGCGCGCCACGAGGAGTACCCGGGAAACGGTGCCCCGGTGGTCGGCCTCGAGCTCGGGCGTGTCCTTATCCCTGGCCCGCTTCAGCAGATGACCGAGTTCCTTCAGCTCGTGCTCCGCCTGGAAAGCCTGAAGTGCGCTGTCGGCGCGCGAGGTTGTCGAATCCTCCGCCGCGGCGGGATCGCTTTTCAACCGCAATGCCCCGGAGGACGGGGCACCACGCCGATCCGGCGGGGCAGGAGGGAGTCCGGTATCCTCCGCAGCCGGATCGCACTCGCGAATACCCCTGGTGTCCACCGGCCGGCACCCGTCCTCCGCCGTCTTGTCACCTTTCCATTGACCGAGCGTCATTCGGGTGCGTTCCGGAAAGACATTCCGAAGCAGATCGGGCGTCTCGCGCAGGGGTGCGTATTCGCCAGAGTCCTCCGAACGCACCAGCGAATCCGAATTGAGATGGCCGAACTCCGCCAGGTCCCGCAGGTGCTCCAGCGTAAAGGGACCGTGCTCGGAGTCGTCCGGGGACTTGCGAACCATGTATCCCGGGGGAGCGGATTTTGGTTTCAGTTTCATCGCGCGGGTGCCTCGAAATGGACCGATAGGGAATTCTAGCCGCTCTTCCGTCGCTTGTCCAGCGCCAATCCGCCTACACACCCTCCCGCGACTTCGATTAATCCTGTGGCATGTCGATAGACAGGCGCTCGCGAATAGCCAGCGCCTTGCCCAGCGCTTCGTCGCGATCCTCCGCCAACACGCAAAAATGGCCCATCTTCCGTCCCGGACGCGCCTCCGCCTTGCCGTAGAGGTGGAGCTTGGCGTCCGGTTCGTCGAGCACCACCCGCCAGTCCGGATCGCCCCGGTGCCACAGGTCTCCCAGCAGATTGACCATCACAACCGGCGAAAGGAGGCGGGAAGAGCCGGGCGGCAGGCCGCACAAGGTCCGGACTTGTTGTTCGAACTGACTGGTGACACAGGCGTCGAAGGTGTAGTGGCCGGAGTTGTGGGGGCGGGGCGCGAGCTCGTTCACCAGAAGTTCGCCTTTGGGGGTCAAAAAGAACTCCACCGCCAGCAGTCCGGTCAGATCCAGTTCCCGGGCGATGGAATGGGCGATTTCCGCGGCCCGGTCGAGAATCGTCTTTTCGATCCGGGCGGGCAC
>SLOW01000046.1 GCA_007132315.1 Opitutales bacterium | reverse complement strand
TTCGGCGACGAGGCCGACGGGTTCGATTTGAAACTATTCGCCGGACTGACCCCGTCGGCGCTCCCGCTGGCCGAGTTTCTGCCCGCGCGCGTCGATGCCTCGCCCGGGACGCCCTTCCGGGTTCTGTGGCTGGTGGGACCGGAGGGTGATTTCACGCCCGGTGAGGTGGCCCGGGCCGAGGCGAAAGGATTCCGCGCCGTCACGCTCGGCCCCTACGTGCTGCGGTGCGAGACCGCCGCCCTGTACGCGTTGAGTATCACGTCGTACGAACTGGGGCTGCGAACGACTGGGTGAATAAGTGTCGCTTATCCACCGTATTTCAGGGTGTTTTATCCGGTGCTCAGGTCTGGCGCGACGGGTGTGTTTGGTTGAATATCCGGGTATCGTGCTCGGGTCCGGATTCTTCGACGCTTCATCCGGCAGGGCGCCACAGCGGCTTGGCCACGACCGCGGTTCATTGGACGTCGATAGGCGCGAAACGCTCTGTTTCGCCATCCAATCTCAACCCTCATAGGAAACCAGCTATGAACGCATTCATCTCATCCCTTCTCCGCCCCCTTCGAACCATTCCGCTCGTTCTGTCGGCGGCTTTGCTTCTGACGGTCGGGGGCGCTACCGCCTTCGGCGGTGAATCCGGCGACAAACCTCTCGCCGGCAAGCACGTCCTGTTTCTCGTCGCCGACCAGTTCCATGATGCCGAAACCTTTTTCCCCTTGGGCTACCTGGCGGCGCGCGGCGCGTCGGTCACGGTGGCGGGCCTGGCGCCCGGCACGGTGGGCGCGTACAACAGCAACGCCACCATCGATGTGGAAACGACGGTGGCCGAATTGGAAATTGACAGCTTCGACGCCCTGGTCATTCCCGGCGGCGGATCTCCGGGAAAACTGCGTCAGGACGAGGCACTGGTCCGCTTTACCGCGGATTTCTTTAATACAGGCCGCCCGGTGGCCGCGATTTGCCACGGCCCGCAGGTCCTGGTGACCGCCGGTGTACTGGTGGGACTGGAAGCCACCTGCTTCGGCGGCATGAGCGATGAACTGGAGGAGGCCGGCGCGCGTTATATCGACCGGCCGTTGGTGCGTGACGGGAATCTCATCACCTCGCGCCTGCCCAAGGACCTCGCTCCCTTCTCCGAGGCCATTGCCGAGGCGTTGGCTGGCGGTTGACCCCGTAAACAAGTCGTATTGGCTCGCGGCGGCCGGGAAGTTCGCTTCCCGGCCGCTTTGCTTTGCGCGGCATCATAATTTTCGCATTTTTTAGAATAATTCTTGATATTGATCCAAAAAAGACGAAGGGTGGTGTCGGAATGCGTGTCACAGACAAACAACAGCGGGAATTTCTGGACCGGGCACTGGCCGAAAGCGGGCTGCGAATGACCCGCCAGCGCCGGACCGTCTATGACACCTTGATGCAGAAGCGGGACCATCCCACGGCGGACGAGGTGTTCAGCCGGGTCAAGAAAACCATGCCGACCATTTCGCTTGCCACCGTTTACAATTGTTTGGAAAAACTGGTGGAGTGCGGTTTGGTGCGGCAGGTCAACCGTGATCGCGAATCGACCCGCTACTGCGCTAACTTGAAAGAGCACGGGCATTTCTACTGCCGCGAATGCGGCTCCGTGCACGACATCGACCTGCCCTCCGGAAGGCCGTCCGATCTCGGGCTGGACCTCCCGCGGGGATTCCGGGTGGACCATTTCGATGTCAATATCCGGGGCGTTTGCCCGGAATGCGGTGCCAAACACCAATCCTGACCGATAACCTTTTATTGATCCAACAATGAGCAACCAACTCGAAATCAAGAACCTGACTGTCAACGTCGAAGGCACGGAAATCCTGAAGGATCTGAGCCTGACCCTTCCGCGGGGCGAAGTACATGCCCTCATGGGCCCCAACGGCACCGGCAAGAGCACGCTGGCCAAAGTCCTGGCCGGCCATCCGGACTACGAAGTGACCGCGGGCGAGGTGATCCTCGACGGCGAGAATATCATGGAGATGGAAGTGGACGAACGGGCCCGTGCCGGGCTGTTCATGGCCTTCCAATATCCGAGTGAGATTCCGGGCGTGAGCATCGCGAATTTCCTCCGCGCCGCCAAACAGGCTCGCCTGGAGGAAGGTGAGGACATCGACGCGACGCAGTTTTACAAGACGCTGTACGCGAAGATGGATATGCTTCAGATCGACCGCAAGTTCACCGCCCGCGCGGTGAACGAAGGTTTTTCCGGCGGGGAAAAAAAGCGCAACGAGATCCTGCAAATGGCGATACTGGAGCCCAAGTACGCCCTCATGGACGAGACCGACAGCGGTCTCGACATCGACGCCCTGCGCATCGTCTCGGAAGGCGTCAACCGACTGCGCGGCCCCGATCTCGGAGTCCTGATGATCACCCACTACCAGCGCATCTTGAACTACATTCAACCGGACAGGGTGCACGTCATGTGGGGCGGCCGCATCGTCACCAGCGGCACCAAGGAACTGGCCCACAAACTCGAAAGCGAAGGCTACGACTGGATCAAGGAAGAGTTCGGCACTCCGGCCGCCAAGGCCTGAGCGCACCCGCTTTCACACTTCAGATTTAAAGGAGGAAACCGTCATGAGCGAAACCAAGACACCGGAACTGGACATACAGACCGACATCGGGGATTTCCATTATCCCGAAAACCACAAATACGACGCCGGCATCGGTCTGTCCGAGGACACGATCAACTACATGTGCGACGTTAAGGAGGAGCCCGACTGGATCCGGGAATTCCGGATGAAGGCGCTCAAGACCTTCCACGACAAACCGCTGCCGACCCACTGGGCGTCGGAGGATCTGAAAGCGATCGACTTCGACAAGATCCGCTATTACCTGGCCGGCGAACAGAAACCCAGCCGCACCTGGGACGAGGTGCCAGACGACGTTAAGGAAACCTTCGAGCGCCTGGGGATCCCGGAAAGCGAACGCAAATTCCTGGCCGGCGTGGAGGCGCAGTTCGACAGCGAAGCGGCCTACTCCAACATCAAGGAGATCGCCGCCAAACAGGGCGTCATTTTCGTCGGCAGCACCGAGGGACTCAAGGAACACCCGGAGATCTTCCGCAAGTGGTTCGGCAAGGTGATCCCGACCGGCGACAATAAGTTCAGCGCCCTCAACAGCGCCGTCTTCAGCGGCGGAAGCTTCATCT
>SLOW01000032.1 GCA_007132315.1 Opitutales bacterium | reverse complement strand
CACTTCGCCCATGGAGAAATTGTCCGACGCAACCAGCCAACAAGGAACGCCTTCGATAGCTCGGTCCAGAAAAACCAATGGAAATCCATTGGTCACCAGTCCGAGGATGGGTTTAATCGTCTCCGGTGCCAGGCTCGGAAAATAAAGCGCCCCGTCAAATTCTTGTGCGCTGAGCCGTTCGATACACTCGTTTTCGAGCTCCACGCCCTCGTGATAGTCGATAAAAGTCAGGGTCGCCTCCCCGCCTTCGCTGATCGTTCGGCGCATTCCCCGTGAAATCTCGCCCGGCATCTGCTGCCCCAGGTTGGGAACAATAACGGCGATCTGCGCTGTTTTCATCTTGGCCGACAGGACAAAAGTACCGCGACCCGCGTGCATCGAGATCAACCCTTCACGCTCCAGGATCTTGAGCGCGTTGCGCGTGGTCAGGTGGTTGACCTTGAACTCCTCCGAAAACTGTTTCGTGCTGGGCATTCGAGCGCCTTCTTGAAACTCACCCGAATAAATGCGCTGACGTATCGAATCGGCAAGTTGTTTATAGATTGGCGAGCCTCTACCCCGCTGGACGCCCTTTGCTTTGGATTTTTTCAACATGGTCGCAATCGATACACCTCAGTAAACGTCAAGAAACGAAACCCGCCCGTAAATGCCAATCCCAAAATCGACATCCATCAATAGGCGACTTGAGCAACGGCTCTGAAAATCCGAGAATCCGAGCCGGAAAGGGCCCCTTTGACTCGCAGCTCGTCAATGCCCACGACCAGCGACCGCTCTCCGTTTACACAAGCAATCCCGGGAGGCCGGAAACGGCTGTTCGGAATCCATGGAAAACCCCTGGTCTCTACCGTTGACATCCTATATATATAATTATGAATATTGCAACAGATAATTTCCGTGAATGCCGTGGCGACCAGCTCACTCGTGCCGGGATGGCTCGAGTGAGCCTTCACCACCACCGGGTATCCGGCGGCCAGAGCCGAAGCGGTGTCGCCATGTGAAAATCCGGCTCCAACAGCTCGCCGGAAGCTGGATTCGTCGCTCAAAAATGTTGTCTCGGGCCCCGCTGCGGCGGGCGCCGATGAAGGATAGTCCCTTTAGAGAATTCATGCTGTCTTTTCGGTTGATCTACGGCGCCTGCGCACCAGAAAGTTTGCCTGCAGGATGGACGGTGGAAAAAAACTCGCGCGCTGGTACAGGGAATTGGCGCAGCAGCTTTCCGCGGGACTGCCGTTGACGCGCGCCGTGGCGATGGCCGGGGGACCTCCCGCGCGGGATCGCCGACGAATGGAACGGGAGCTGCAAGCGGGGCGCCCTTGGAAGGATGTGCTGGAGTCGGCCGGCCGCTGGTTGCCGGCGGAAGATCGCCCCATTCTGAACTCGTCCGCGGACAGCGGACGCCTCGTGGAAGTGCTGTTGCGACTGTCGAAAAAACACGCCTTGCTGGCGGACCAGAGACGGCGCGCGATCGGTACCTGCATCTATCCGATCATCGTGCTGCACTTCGGCGCTCTCGCCGTACCCGCGCGTCATCTTGTGACCGGCGACCTCGATGTCTACATCCATCAAACGGGCACGGTGCTCCTTCCCCTGTGGGGCCTCATCGTACTCCTCGCCTGGGGGGCCCGGGGACGGCATTCCTGGTTCCAGGCCGCGGTGCGTCTGGCGCCTCTGTTTCGCGCTTACAGCCGCCGGCAGGCCCTGGCGGATCTGGCGTTTTCGCTCGATGCGCAAGTCACCGCCGGACTGTCCATTGTCAACGCCTGGGAGAACGCGGGACATGCCTGTGGTGATTCACGCCTGCGCCGTGCCGCGCACCGCATTTCCGCCGCCGCCCGCGCGGGGGAAGAACCTGGCGCCGCGCTGGATCGGGAGAAACCGTTCCCGGAAGACTTCGTCTCACTCTACCTGACCGGGGAGAAAACGGGTCGACTGGACGAAAACCTCGCCCACCTGGCCGAAATCTACACCGATCGCGCCGCCGGCAGTCTGCGCGCCGCTTCGCTGCTGTATCCAAAACTCCTCTTTATCGCTGTGGCTCTCTGGGTGGCATATACGGTGTTATTGTTCTACGCGGGTTATTTCGATCAACTCGACCCGTTCATGCACGATTGATCCCCTTATCCCGTCCGCGCCTCCCGAGAACGGAATTGCGATCTTCGTGGGAAAACCCCGCTCGCGGCCAAGAGATCAATCCGGCAACGCGGTGCTTTTTCGAAATTGCACGCCCAGGTCGCTCAGTTCCTCCCGCACGCGGGTGAAGTCGTCGTCGGAGAGCGCGCGTGTGCCGTCTTCGACGACGGTGGTGGCGAATCCGAGTTCGGCGGCATTGCGCGCGGTGTACGCCACGCAGACTTCGGCGGCGAGACCGGCGACGCACACCGAATCGACGTCCATGCCCTTGAGCCATTCCGCCAGACCGGTCCTCCGGCGGCGGCCGTTGTCGAAAAACGCTGAATAGCTGTCCACCCGCGGATCCATGCCCTTCCGGAAGATCGCGACCGCCGCATTGGTGTCAACGGACTCGGGAAAGGCCGCCCCCACGCTCCCCTGAATACAATGGTCGGGCCAAAGGATCTGCTCCAGTCCGTCCAGCTCGATTTTCTCAAACGGTTCCTTTCCCGCATGAGCGGACGCGAAGCTCAGGTGACCCGCCGGGTGCCAGTCCTGGGTGAGCGCGGTCAGGGGGAAGCGCTCGATGAGGGCGTTGACAACCGGGATGATCGCGTCTCCTCCGGACACCGGGAGATTCCCCCCCGGCAGGAAGTCGTTCTGAATATCAACGAGTATCAATGCTTTCATGACATTATTCCCTTCTTGTATTCGTCTGTCAGTTTCTCGCGCAGGGTGTGGAGCTGTTCGCTGAGCCCCACCTTGTAAACATGTGGATTCTCAAACCGGCGATGTTCGGGTGGCAGTTCGGCCAACCGGCGTCGGGCGTAATCGGCGCTCTCGCGAACGCCGGGAGGCGTCTCCAGAACCCCGCCGTCCCGCCAGACCGGATGCAGTAACGGCTCATGGGGAAACCCGGCGAGATCGAGCTGCTTGGCCGGTTCAAACGGATGAGTCATCCGCGGAACCCCCGCCTCCTCTTCTTCCAGGTGCACCGCATCGGCGAAAAAATGCCCTTCCCGGTCACGAAAACGCGTCACTTGCTTGCAACCGGGGAAATTGGTTTTGGCCCGGTTCTCGGAAAGCT
>SLOW01000139.1 GCA_007132315.1 Opitutales bacterium | reverse complement strand
CGCGCACTCCAGGGAGGCTCCGCCTCAATAAACCGGCCCGCCTATCCTTGAAACCGAGCGCGAAGGGCGGGCGCCGGCTGAAGGGGCGCGCTACGATTTGGTACCGGCTCCGCCGGCTTGGGGTCGAAATCAAACGATGCATTTGAATGGGATACGCGTTCAAAAAAGAACACCGTGGCCCGTGCCCTTTCGGGGCCGCACCGGCGGCCCGGAGGGCGGGTGTGGGATAGGTGATAGGGCGCGCTCAAACCGGATGGAATTGCTCCCGGGGCCCAGATCAGTATCGCAATCGGTTCCGATTGGGGTTTCGATGCCGGTTTGGAATTCGAGAACCGTGATTCAACCAAACCAACCTTTCCGGTGTTCGGACGCCGGAGCAGTATTCTATGAAACCAGGTGTCATATTCGATTGGGATGGCGTAATAGTCGATTCCTCCGAACAGCATGAGGCGAGCTGGGAACGGCTGGCGCGGGAAATTGGCAAGCCGCTTCCGGAGAATCATTTTCAGCGCAGCTTCGGCATGAAGAACGAGGTGATCATTCCCGAACTGCTTGACTGGACGATCAATCCGGAGGAGATCGGGCGGCTTTCCCTGCGCAAGGAGGAGCTCTACCGCGAATTGGTCCGGGAACGCGGGCTGGAACCGCTCCCCGGGGTGGTGCCGTTCCTGGAGCGGTTGGCCGAAGCGGACATCCCGCGGATCGTGGGATCTTCGACTCATCGTGAAAACATCACCACCAGTCTGGAGGCGCTTGGCCTGGCGTCGTATTTTCCGGACTTGGTCACGGCGGAGGATGTCTCTCGCGGTAAACCGGATCCGGAGGTGTTTCAGGTGTGCGCGCGCCACCTGAACCGGTCGCCGGCCCAGTGCGTGGTGTTCGAGGACGCCCACGTCGGCATCGAAGCCGCCCGGGCTGGCGGGATGCGCGTGGTTGCGGTGGCCTCCACCCATCCGCGCGAGTCCCTTGGCGACGCCGACCGCGTGGTCGATCGCCTGGACGAAGTGTCGGTGAAGGATCTGATCGCTCTCACCGGCTCGGCCGGTGTCGCGGAATAGCGGAAGATTTTCTGGCCTGGTGGAGGGTGACGATACTGCCGGTCATCGGTTGGCAGCGCACGTCCTCGAAGCCCGCGGCTTCGATTTCCCGGCTGATGCTTTCCCGCGAGGGGAACCCTTCGATCGACGTGTTGAGGTAGCGGTAGGCGGCCTGATCCCCGCTGACGCAGCCTGCCAGGCGCGGCAGAACGTGGCGGAGGTAGGGAAAGTAGAACGGGCGGATCCACCGGGCCGGCTGGGTGAATTCGAGGATGAAGAGATGTCCCCGGCCCGGGCGCAGGACGCGGTGCATCTCTCGCAGCCCCCGGGCGCGGTCGGCCAGGTTGCGCAGGCCGAAGGCGATGGTGACCGCGTCCGTGCCGGCGTCGGGCAAAGGGAGGTCCAGCGCGTCGCCGAAGGTGAACGTCAGGTTGGCGCCGCCGCCGCGCTCGTTTTTTTTGCGCTCGGCTTCGTCGAGCATCGGCCGGCAGAAGTCGAGGCCGGCGATATCGACTTCGGCCGGCAGGGCGCGGCGGAGGGCGAACGCGACGTCGCCGCTGCCGGTGGCGAGATCGACCACGCGGTCGGGCGAGGTGGCCGCGACCGCGCGCACGAGGCGGTTGCGCCACCGCACGTCAATGCCTGCGGTGAGGAGGTGATTGACCAGATCGTAGCGGCGCGCGATGCGGCCGAACATGTTGCTGACGGCCGCGGGATCGGGGCCGCCGGCGCCTCCGGACTGGGGCGATGGTCCGTTCATGCGTCCGATTTCGGCTCGGAACCCGATTCGCGATGGTAACTCTTGAGCACCCACTGGGAGAGTTCTCGATCGGGATTGCGGGCGGTCTCGGCGTTGATGGTGAAGCGCGTCTGCCCGGTGTTGCGGGCGATCAGTTTGAGCCCGTGCTGGAAGTCGCGGAAGCGGTTCTCGCACAGGGTGCGGATGGTTTTGTCGGCTCGCAGACTCTCCTCCACCAACAGGTCGATGGCGTCGTCTTCGAACGCCAGCTCCATGCCGTGTTCCTGCTGGAAGCGTTCGGCGAACTGGGCGATCTCTCCGCGGAGCAGTTCCTGTTGGGAAGACTGGTTCCCGTCCAGCAGTGACTGAAGGGCGTCGGTCGGATCCCGGACCATGTCGGCGTCGATGACGATTTTTTTGATCGAGGTGGAGGGAAGTTCGTACTTGTGATTGCGGAAGATCTTCTCGAGGACGGTCATCAGCCCGCGGGCGCCGGTTTTTTCGCCATCGGCCCGGCCGGCGATCTCGGAAATCGCTTCCGGCGTCACATCGCACTCGATCCCGAATCCGCGAAAGTCGTTGCGGTACTGCTCCAGGATACTGCCTTCGGACTGGGTCAGAATCTGTTCGAGATCCTGGCGTTTGAGTTCCGAGCAGGCGATGCGGATGGGGAGCCGGCCGACGAATTCCGGCTCGAAGCCGTAGTCGATGAAATCGGTCGTGCGGGCTTCGGGCAGGTAATCGACGGCGGATTTTTCGTCGTCGCCGCCCGGCTGGGCGAAGCCGATGCGGCTGCTTTCGACGCGCTTCTTGATGTTTTCCCCCAGGGTGCCGAAGGCGCCGCTGACGATGAACAGGATGTGGCGGGTGTTGATGGTTCGTTTCCCGGTCTTGCCGCCGCGCTGCATTTCCATCATGGCCTGCATCTGTCCCATGATGTCGGTCTGACTGTTGCGGTTGACGTCGCTTTCCTCCATCAGCTTGAGGAGATTGATCTGCACACCGCGCCCTGAGACATCGCGGCCGCCGGCCTGTCCCTGTCCGGCGATCTTGTCGATTTCATCGATGTAAATGATGCCGTACTCGGCCAGATCGACGTTGCCGTCGGCGGCCTTCACCAGGTCGCGGACGAGGTCCTCGACGTCGTGGCCGACGTAGCCGGTCTCCGAGAATTTGGTGGCGTCGGCCTTGACGAACGGGACCCCGATCAGCCGGGTGATGCAGCGCATGAGGTAGGTCTTGCCCACGCCGGTCGGGCCCAGCAGGAGGATGTTCTGCTTGGCGTACTCTTTGCGGGCGAGGTCGGGTTTTTCCAGGCACTGCCGGACGTGATTGTAGTGGTCGCAGATGGCCACCGAGAGCACCTTCTTCGCCTCGTCCTGCCGGATCACGAAGCGGTCCAGGTATTCCTTGATTTCGCGTGGTTTG
>SLOW01000294.1 GCA_007132315.1 Opitutales bacterium | reverse complement strand
GCCTGCGGCACAAGGGCCGTGTGAGGAGAAAGCTGGTCCGGGCTTCCCTGGATTCGGATCCGCCGGAAACGATGTCTCCGGTATATCATGACGGAGAAAAGGCGGGCTCGCTCACATCGTGGGGCAGGCGGAGTGGGGAGGTGTTGGCGATGGTTCTCCTGGATCGCTCGTCGTTCGCCGCGAGCCGGCTTTCCCTGGCCCCGGACGACGAATCTTGTATGAGCATTCTGGATTCGGGGGAGTGCGATGGACCTTGAGAGGGAGAAGCTGGTCGAGTTTTGCCGCGCGCTGGGCGCCGGTGAAGAACGTGCGGCATTTATGGCGGAGCGGTTGTCAAAGCGGGCGGACCAACTCGCGGATGAACGGGGGTTGTCCCGTGCGGAAGCATTGGAACACCTGCTGAAGGTCCTCGTTTACGGGAAGCGGGGCGAAGTTTACACGGGCGACAAGGGTGACGGTGCGGATTCGCCGGTGGATGACGTTGAAAAACCGCATAACCAAGCGGATTAGTGTTGACGATCCGCGGATTGTCGCTTCTTTTCGTGTCATCGTGCCGCATCACGGTTGGTACGGAGCTTTGCAACCCGCATTCAAACCAGGATATCGAAAAATGAATAAATCAGAACTCGTTCAGGAAGTACAGAAATCCCTCGGCGATGAGACGTCGAAAGCCGGCGCCGAACGGGCGGTTGATTCCGTTCTCGAGGCGATCAAGAAAGGCGTGAAGAAGGACAAGTCCGTCCAGTTGGTGGGCTTTGGAACCTTCAGTGTCGCCAAGCGTGCCGCCCGCAAGGGAATCAACCCTCGCACGAAAGAACAAATTTCCATCAAGGCCTCCAAAACGGTCAAATTCAAGCCGGGAGCCGCACTCAAGTCCATGGCCTGAGTATTCGCGTCGATCGTTCGATTGACGAAAAAAGGACCCGCGGTTTCGCCGCGGGTTTTTTGTGTTCGCGGTTTCTTACTGCACGGTCTCGCCGAAGAGCATTTCGGCGTTCTCCAGAAAATAGGCGTCAACCGGCTCCTGAAGAAAGAGGAAATAGAGCAGGCCGCCGAGCGCCAGCATCGGCCCGAAGGGTACCGGCCGGCCGAGGAGCCCGTCCTCGGTGTTGATTTTCTTGCTCAGCAACGGCCGCAATACCAGCAGCACCGCCAACCCCGCCGTTCCCAGAATCGCGCCCCCAAAGATCGCGAACAGCGCGCCTTCCCACCCCGTGAAGGCGCCGATCGCGCCCATGAATTTCACGTCTCCAAAGCCCATGGTTTCCTTGCGCAGGATGATCTCGGAGACCAGCGCTATCCAAAGCACCGTGGCCGAGCCGACGAGCAGTCCGATGCCGGAGTGAATCACGGATCGAAGATTGTCGATGAGAAACAGGTCTCCCGATTGCGCGTGAAGAGACGGTACGAGAAAAGAGAGAAACAGGCCCAGCATGGCGGCGCCGACCGTGAAACGGTCGGGGATGATCATATGGTCGAGGTCGATGAACGTCGCACAGAGCAGGATCGAAACGAAGGCCCACCCGCAGGCAGCGACCGCGGGCGGGAAGATTAACCAGCAGGTCAGGAACAGCGTCGCCGTCAGAAATTCCACAAAGGGGTAACGGATGTTGAACGGCTGGCCGCAGCAGCGCGCCTTGCCGCGCAGGACGAACCAACTCAGGATGGGGATGTTGTCGTACCACGCGATGGGCTTGCCGCAGGCGCACCGGGAACCGGGAACAACAATCGATTTTTCCGCGGGTATCCGGTATATACATACGTTGAGGAAACTGCCGACGACGGCGCCGAAGAGAAAAGACAGGGTGCTGAAGAACCACGGAAAGTGGTCGTTGATGGTGGCGAGATCGGAGAGCATGGTATGATCGGAAAGCCGGAAGAAATGGGCTTCAGGGCGCGGCGCGTTCGGCAGCCCGCCTCATGGCGTCGGCCGGGACCTCGACGCCGCTCCAGATTTCGAGAGAGCGCACGCCCTGGTGGACGAGCATGGAGAGTCCGTTGGCGGCCTGCATGCCGCGGGCCCGGGCCATTTTGAGCAGTGTGGTTTCGGGTGGATTGTAGATCATGTCGTACACGGCGTAACTCTCGGGCAGGAGATCCAGATCGAGCGGCGGGGGGTCGTCCGGGCGCAGGCCGACCGACGTGGCGTTGATGATCAGACCGCGTTCCGCCGTACGGCGGGGCGGGTCGTTGAGGGGAAAAGTCTTGAGCCGGGCGGCGTCGGGTGCCAACTCGCGGAGGTGCGCCGCCAGTTCGCGCAGGCGCTCGGGATTGCGGTTTCCCAGCCAGAGTTCGGGGCAGTTTTCCTCCAGGCATTGCACCGCGGCGGCCCGGGCGGCGCCTCCGGCCCCGAGGAGGATGACCGGACCGTCGGCGAGTCCGACGCCGAGTTCTTCACGCACCGCGGTGGACAGGCCGTAGCCGTCGCTGTTGTAACCTTCATAGCCGTCCGGAGTCCACAGCAGTGTGTTGACCGCGCCCATGTTGCGCGCCACCGGATCGATCCGGGAGAGGAGCGGGAGGACTTCGATCTTGTGGGGGATGGTGAGATTGACCCCGCGAAATCCGGCGCCGTGCAGGAGACTCAGTGTTTCCGGAAGGGTCTCCGGGGCGATGTCGAATTTGAAGTAGGCCCAGTCCCTGAAGCGGGGAACGCGCTCGGCCATCCGCGCCAGCGCGGCGTTGTGCATGGGTGGGCTGATGGAGTGCGCGATCGGGTGTCCGAGCACGGCCAGGCTCACGCCGTCGTGATGCCATTCCCTGAGATCCTCGAGACCGAAAACGGTTTGTTCAGGATTCGGATTCTTTGGCGTGACGCCGGTAGGTTTCTTCGAATTCATCGACGAATCGGGCGAACAGGTGCGAAAGCTCCGGTTGGTTCGCGACCCGGTAGTGGTTGACGAGATTGCGGCAGTTCCGGCAGAGGACTTCTCGGACCGGTGTCGGCGCGAGGTGGGTCAGTTTTGGGGGGACGTTCTGTTCCCGCAGGAGATTGAATACCTCCTCCGGCGAGCGGAAGGCTCCATTGGCGAACGGATCGATAAAAAACGGGGTCGTTTCGAGGAAACAACCGACCAGGAAGTGGCCGGGAACGCCCACCGGTTCGAGGTTCAGCCGAAAGCGTTGGGCGACCAGGATGTAGATAATGCTCAGGGTCAGGGGAATCCCTTTTCGTCGCCGAATGACTTCGCTGAGAAAGCTGTTGCGCGGGTCGGTGTAG
>SLOW01000298.1 GCA_007132315.1 Opitutales bacterium | reverse complement strand
TATACTTGAATCCTGGACAGACGCCCACGGCCTCGACCGTTTATGAAAACCCAAACATGGCCGTCGCCATCCAGCGCAATGCTCGGGTTATCGTGCGGATCATGCACGCCCTGCTTGTCATGCAATACCGTCGAGCCCTGCCACGATGACCCTTTCCCCGACTGCGAAACCAAACCGGTGATGGGCTGCGCAAACGAATGAGCGCTCGCGGCAGGGGCGGTATGTCCCCGAAAAGCTCGCCGCGCGGTTTCACACTCAATCGCAGGGTTCCGCCCCCAGTTTAACCACCGTTGAAGCCGGAATGTGGAAGGGCTTGACAGTTTCGTCCGTTTTTCGCATTCTCGACCCCATCAAAGCGCTCCTTCAGACCGGTTCCAACGAGCGGGGACCCGCGCCGCCTGAAAAGCGATTTCTTTTCATTCGTTCATGGAGGGGCTGACCATCGGTTCGGATTTATTGTTGACAGATCCACTTTTCGGCCCGGCCGCCACGACCAGCCAGTCGGACTCGGGGTATCCGGTGGGCTCCCCTTGCGCGGCTGCCGGTCTTGATGGTTTCGATATCGGCTTCTCGGCGGCATCTGTGGCCTCCCTTAGTCATGGATAGTGGCTTGAAGGTCTCCAACGCTCCCGGTCCGGAAAAGCGAATCACTGGAAAGGTGGTTCTCCATGCTTGATCCATCCTTAACGCCTTTCGAGCCGGGACCTCCGGTGATCATGGGTCCGGGAGAGGACGGATTTGACGTCGCCTGGACGGTTCCGTTCCTCTGCCGCGGCTGGGTGGAACTGGTGAGCCGTGACCATCCGGAGCCGCTCGTTTTCGCCCATGATGGATACGGCTTCATCCCGCAGGGAACGGAAGTTATCAGGGTTCCGGTAACCGGACTGCACCCGGGTATGGAGCTGCGGTTTCGGGCGGTCACGGAATCGATGGATGACCCATCCGTTCGCCGGACCAGCGACTGGCGGAGCCTGCGCACCCTGGATCCGGCAAAGGGTCATACCCGGTTTGCGGTATGGAGCGATACGCACAGTCAGGAGGAGACGATCCGCACGCTGGATAGAATCACTCCGAGAGACCTCGATTTTCTGGCCTGGAACGGGGACATCTGCAATGACTGGCATGAAGAGGATGCGCTGATCCCCACCCTGTTGCACCCCGGCGGTACGGATTTCACCCGGGGACGCCCAATGATCTTCAATCCGGGCAATCACGACGTCCGCGGCACTTGGGGCTTCCGCCTTCCCAGTCTGGTTTTTCGGCCCGGAACCAAGCCCTACCGGGCAGTCCGGAGCGGACCGGTGGCGATCCTTTTCCTGAATACAGGCGAGGACAAACCCGACCATCACCCGACATTCCATGGACGGGTGGCGTGCCAAACCTTGCGCGAGGAACAGGCCCTATGGCTGAAACAAATCATCCGCGAACCCGCCATCCGCGACGCTCCGTTCCGGATCGTTTGCTGCCACCTTCCACTGCGGTGGATTGTGGAAAAGAAGGTGTATGATTACGACTGCTGCAGTGAAAGGAGCCGTATCCTCTGGCATAACTCTTTGATCGAATGGGGAGCACAGTTGATCCTTTCAGGCCACACCCACCAGTTCACCTACCTGCCGCCGGAGGACGGTTTTCCCTACGCTCAGGTGATTGGAGGCGGGCCCGATCCGCAAACTTCAACCCTGATCCAAGCCGAAGCCGACAAAAAAACATTCAAATTGACCGTCCTGAACCTCAGGAAGGAACCTCTTTTAGAGGAAAAGTTCCCAGCTCTATCCCCCTCCCCCTGATCCGGCTTTCTCGTGTATATTGTCCTCAACCATAACAGCCAGATACAAATGGTCCTCGTCCCATGCCAGAAACCCATCCGCCCGGAGATTCTCCAAAGCCGCATATGCGAACCGTTCGATCTCCTGTTTCTCCAACGCAAAAGCCGCGGCTTCGGGCCATCCGGCGGGATCCATGGAGCCGTCGATTTCGGGAGGTTGTTCGGTCCGGAATGCGGGAATGAACCGATCGGTCAACCGTTCGAATGCCTCACGTTTTTGATTGGAAGTCCTTATTTTAGCTGACTGCGGAGGCAGCAACGGCCCCCGGTTGCGTGCGTGGAAATGGAGAATGCAAAACCAACTTTGCAACCGGCTGCGCCTGTCGGTGACAGTATGCCATTATCCGCCGGAAACCTCGAAGTATAATCCGATAGTGCATCGGCTCTTCTCTGAGATCAGTAAGATTTGGGCGGCACAACCGCTGCTGAGCTTTGAGCGAATCCTCAAACTTGTCCGAAGCACCCGAACTGCAACCGGCCTGCGAGTAAAAGCATATCTTAAGCGACAAACCTAACCAAAAGGCGAATCGATCTCAGATTTCCAAATAGAGCAGTTAAACCTTACCAAGCACGAAACGTTCCCACAATGGAACTACACTCTCGAACCCCAGAAAATGTAATTTTTTTTGCGCGAACCCTTAGTGCCCGTCCTTAAAACAGCCGCAAAAGGATGATTCCAGTTACCACCAAACCCAGTCCGAGCAACCGGGGGAGGGCGCGTTCGCGCTCGCCGAAAAAGAGGATGCCCCCGAGGGCACCGAGGACGACGCCGAGATTGGTGACGGCCAGAACGCGGCCGGCGCCTGCGTGGATCATGACTCCGATGACTATGGTATAGGCCAAGTAGGAGCAAAGCCCGTAGAGGGCCATTTGCCAAAGGGAGACCGGGGGCACGGTGAGGGTCCGCCAATGGAAACCGCGCCGTCCGTTGCGGTGCAAACCCGCCCAGACGAACAGGCCAAGAGGCCAGGAAACCCCCACCAAGCCGGCCCCGGCCAGGACGCCCGTCGCCGCCAGTTCCATGGCGACTTTGTCACTCAAGCTGTAGACGCAGGTGCAAAAGCTGGCCGCCAGGGCGAAGAGAATGCCCGTCCGGCCGACGGAAGGCGCGAGGGAAACGGCGGCCTTCGGATGGAGACTCCGCAGAGGCAGCACGCACACCCCCAAGGTGGCGCACAACACGCCCCCCCAGGCCGCCGGAGACAAGGTTTCACCGAAAAACAGGACGCTCAAGAGACTCACCCAAAGCGGCGAACTGCGGATCAGGGGATAAACCAGTGAAATGTCCCCGGTGCGGTAGGCCCGTTCGACGAAAAACATATAGCCGCCCAATGCGGTTCCGCTGGCGACGGCGCAGAGTATCAGTGTCGGTTGCCACTGCAGGGAGTGAACAGCGAATGGAAAGGCGGTGATCGCCCAAATCCCCGTCCAGACACCCACTCCCCAGAGAAAATCGGAGACCCCCCGCCACTTCCTCCCCGCCAGATTCCAAGCGGCGTGGAGGCAGGAGGAGAGGATCAGAAGGGCGAGCAGTTGCGTCGTCATGGGAACCCGTTCACAACGGGACGTCGATGAAGTCCGCTTGCATGGCCGCGAGGTTGAGCAGGGCGACGGTGCGTCGGCCGTAACGCCAGCCGCAGCATTCGCCGGGATTGATGTGGAGAATGCCGTCTTGCATTGCGATTCTGGGCAGATGGTCGTGCGTGTCGCTGATGACTCCGATGATCATGATTCGCAGCATACGCCAAGCCAAGGGGGCAGGCAAGCTCGGTTCAGCCGCTTCGCGAATACGTTAAACCAGGCGCATGCCTTTCCCGCCCGGGTGGCCGGCGCTGTCTGTGTATTCCGCACTTCGTCCCTTGCTATTTTTAGTCGCATGGTTTGTTCACCTACAGGGTGCTCCGGTAAAGTGTTAAAAAATGACACGAAATACGACTAATCAACCATTTGAAACTATTCTATTGGAATTATTTCACGGACTCAGGAAGGTATTTAAAAAAGAGCGGCGTTCCATGATTCGTGATTTGTTGAAAGTTTCTTGCTTGATCTCAACGAATCAACCATGGCGCATGAAGACATGAACAACTCTCCCCTAATTAGACAGCTTCGATTGTACTCGTTTTCATTGGCGGTCTGCGGCATTACCTTCATGGCGGCGCGAGCGGAAGCCCTGATCGACGCCGAAGTGCTTGTCGATTTTGACGCGACGTGGCGATACCACGATGAAAACGTCGATTCGGGCACCGAATGGCGGCGCTCCGATTACGACGACAGCGATCGGCGGGAAGGCCCCGCCCTTCTGGGATACGATACATGGGACCGCCACCACCGCTGGCCCGAACCCGGGTTACAGACGGAACTCAACGAACATCAGATCACCTATTACTTTCGAAAGACGTTTGACTACGAAGGTCCCACCGACGGCATGCGCCTCCGCCTGGAACGGATCATTGACGACGGGGCGGTGTATTATCTGAACGGAGAGGAAATCGCCCGGAGCGAACTCATGACGGAAGGGGAGATCGGCTTCGATACGCGAGCTACCGGCGTCATGAATTCCTGGCGTGAACATGAAACGTTTGAAATTGCGGACGAAGGACGCGTCATCCCCGTCCTGGCCGGTATCGGCAACCACGAAGTTAGAGGCGGTTATTACTGGGGCGGGGGACGGGGACGCGACGCCTACGAAGACACCGATGCATTTGGGAGGAAATATCCCTGTATTACTACAGCCTCTTCGCCTTTCCCGGCCACTCGGGGTACGGCGTTCTCGATTTCGGCGATTATATGAGTTTTGTATTACTCGACATCGATCATTACCAGACCCGTATTCGGGATTAGACTGTTCTCCTCGCAGGTCGCTCCGTGAGGAGCAGATCGGGATCGCGCTTCCTCTTTCTGGAGAGAAGCCTCACTCCATCACCGATCCGTAGAACCTCGAAGAGGGAACAGCTCTGGAAGGCGAGCTTTTCCCCCGGGTGCCGGTTCGCTGAGGCGTTCGCACGGACGGACTCAACACGCCACGCCTTTTCCCTCGCTGCCGAAGAGCGCCAGGCGTTCTTCCTCGCTCCATTTTTGAGAACGCTCGTTCCGGTAGTGGAACTGGAGCGCGCGGCGCCGGCTGGGAGAATTATTGCGGGGTGTCCCGTGTGGAAGGAGACCGTCGAAAAGCATGAGACCGCCCGGCTTCAGCGGAACCGCAACCACTCCTTTTTTCCCGTCCATATCCTTGTCGCAGATCTGCCAGTCGCGCCGATTGAAGTGCGTCACCGGCCCTTTCCTGTGGCCGCCGGCGAGAACCCGCATGCACCCATTTTCCAGGGTGGCTTCGTCGAGCGCAATCCACACCCCGACCACCGTCGTGTCCAGCGGGTAATTGAAATACGCGTGATCCTGATGCCACGGTTTCTCGGTTCCCACCCGGGGTGGCTTCAGCAATGCCATGTCCTGGAACAAGCTGACCCGTTCGCCCACGATCCTTTCGACGACGCGAATCAGCTTCGGGTGGTTCGCCAGAGCTTTTAATCGCTCGTCGTATTCCACAAACGACATCAACTTGCGGACCGCGTCCTGCCGGGCTTCGGCCCCCAGCGTGGAAAGAACCTTCCGCGCGCTTGCCTCGAAAGAAACGCCCTCAAAGTCGGGATTCCCTCCCATGATCAGATGAATCAGCCCGGACAATCCCGTGTTGACTTCCTCAGGAGTGAACGCGTTCTCCACGGCCAGGTACCCCTGCTCACGGTAACGGTCGAGGTGCTTCTCCGTAATATCGTCGAGCCCGTCGATCTTCTCGGCAACCGCGTTGTGATCGTACAGCCCTGGGTCATGCCCGGAAACGCGCGCATCCTCGCTGCCCGTATTCTTCGAAAATCCGGATACCGTTTCGTTCGCTCGTGCCATGGACTCTATCCCTTCTTCGGTATTTTCCGCTCGATATCAAAACAGGCTACCACAGTCCCAAAAATTTTTCCAACGATTTCCCGGAACCCTCCGCCCAACATTCTCGACATGAATCCCGAGGTTGATCGGATTTTTTCCAACCAAGGTTCCGCCGGCCGAACAACCAAAAGCGATTTGCATAATGAACTGGATATGGCCCCGCGATCTTCACCCCGACCGCAACGCATTCGTTTGCTTCCGCCGGACGTTCTCTCTTCGCGGACCGAGTGAAGGGACACTTAAGATCACGGCCGACTCGCGCTACACCTTGTATGCGAACGGCAGATACGTCAGATTCGGCCCGGTTCCCGATTGGCCCGCTCACTGGAAATACGACGAATACGATCTGTCGCCGTACCTGGCGGCGGAGCTCCGGCTCGCCGAAGGCCCCGCCCGGCGCGGCGGTGCCGCGAAGCCGCGTATTCTGAAAACGGACCGCCACTGGAAGGCGCGGATCTGCCCGTCGTCACTCTCGCGCGCTCATTTCCGGGGTCGCGGAAGGCGACCGCGAAAAACGCTGCCGAAACATCGTCCACCGCCCGCCGCGAGGCTTCGTGCCGGCCGGGAATTCATTCTTCGAGTTCTTCCTGCTGGAAACCTTGGCCGCGGAAGGACGCGATCGCGAGTTTCTGGACACCATTCGCCGGGATTGGGGTTAATGATCGACGAGGGCGCAAGCACATTCTGGGAAATGTGGTCGCTCAGCAAGGGCCGCCTCACCCGCAGCCACTGTCACGGCTGGTCGGCGGCTCCGGTATTCTTTCTTTCGAGTACCGTGCTCGGCGTCCGCCCCGTGAAACCGGGTTACGCCGAAATCGAATTCCACCCCCGCCCCGGCGACCTCGCTTTCATGCGCGGACGCATTCCCACCCCGCACGGAGTCGTCGAAGTCTCCGGCAGACGGAAGGGAAAACGGTGGTTGCCGAGCCTCCGCCTCCCGCCAGGCGTGCAATTGCGACGAGGCGCGAAGAATACAGTTTGATGGAAACAACGCATCCGGCGGCACGTCCAACCGCACAAAGACAAGTTGACAGAGTTTCGGCCATCACTCACCATACCGTGCATGGCTGGCTCGGAATGTGTTCCGGCTTCGCCGGCAAGGTCTAAAAAAACTCCGACACCGTCACCTCGTGCACGTGTAAACCCATGAACAAGCGCCAACGATTGATCATCGCCGCTTTGGGCGGCCTCCTCATCGTCTTTCTCGCTTCGGGTTGTCATATCTCCCTTGGAGGCGGCACCCAGCATCACCGCCACGAATACTTCCAGACCACCCGGGGCCAGGAACTGCTCGATCTCGAGAAGGCGCGCGAGGAAGGCGCCGTTTCCGAATGCGAATATCGAGCCCAGCGGCGTAAGATCCTGGAAAAGTAGCTTGACGGCCTGTCGGTGCTTTAAGCCCGACTTCCCGTAATCCGCCAATCAGGAATCCTTAATCCGCAATCAACAAAACGTCCGCTTATCCGAAAATGGGCCGGATGTGGCGGTCGAGGAGATTGTTTTTGACGTTGGCGGCGATGATGGACTCGTGTTTCCGCAGGGCGTCGGTGTACCGGTCACCCAAGGACGCGGCCACTTTGAAACCGACGTGGATCAGCTGCCGGAAATGCCTGTTGTATTCGGGTGAGTCCGGAGCATGTCGCAGGGTGGCCTGAAACGTGGCGGAATCCCACTGCTTGGCCTCGTCCGGTCGTGGCAACTGGTCGAAATCGATGTCGATCACGGTTGCGTACGGCGCGGTCAACTCTTCAAAGCGGGCGTGCGCTCCGACGTAAATGTCCTTGGCCAGTTCCAGTCCGTCGCCCCCGGCTTCGGCCAGGCCGATTACTTCCTCCAGCCAGGTGGTCCCGGCCGTTTTCACATGGACGCCCGCGTCGAATTTCTTCAACAGGCGATTGATCACCGGATAAAGCGAATACTTGTCGCTGCCGGAATGGACGCTGAGCTTGAGGGTGTCCGGCAAACCGAACCGTTCCATCGCGTAGCGCACGATCGCCAGATCGGCGGCGAATTCGGTTTCAAAGCGCTCCAGATCTCCCACGTAATCGACGCCCTTGTTGAATCGTCCGGTGAATTTGGGGGCCACAGTCTGGGCCGGAATGTCTTCGTCGGCGATCATGGCCAGGATAAGCAACAGGTCGGCCGGCGACTGAGCGGCGTCCGTTTCGTCGATCGACACCTCGATCACGAAGTCTCCGTCCGGTTTGTGTTCGGCGATATGCCGGTGGATCCGGCCGGCTTCGCGAATGGCCTCCAGAAATCGACCGGCGGCATCGCGGGCGTCCGCTTCACTCAAGCGCAATATTTCGTCCAGTCCTGGAATCGTCAGTTCTCCGTACAAATCGGTGTGTTTTTGGACAAAAGCGTCCACCACGTCAGCTCCCGCGGGTTTACCCACCTGGTCGGCAACGTCGAGGGTGAAAAAATCACTGTGCTCCAGAAATGCGTCAACCGTCTTCAGGTTCACGTGATCGGCATCGACGTAATAGGGTTTGTCCCAACCGGCGCCGGCAACCGCTCCGTCCGCTTCGGCCCGCAGGGATTCGGGTTGCGATCCCACGATCTGATGTTCGCGATTCGACTTGTTCCAAACCGGAAACACGTCGATACCGCTTTCGCGAGCTTCCAGGATCGCGCGGAGTTGCGCCGCACCCTGGTGAGCGAAACGATCCCCCATGCCGAAGGTGTATTTCTCAATCTTTCTCATAAAGGCTTCAATTGATGCCGGATAACATAAGACCTTTGACCCTGCTGCCGCCTGTCCACCGAATCAACCCAAAAAACGAATGACTGTCAGAGGCTTCCGTCAGCAATCGGATCTGACAACTGACAAGATGACACCCTGCCGACCGGGTGTTCCGGTCACCACGGCGCTAGGTATTACCCCCGCCGACCCCTTCCCTTGCCGCCTTGCAGTGAGGGACTTCAAGCATTGATTATCCGAAAGTACAAGCCCGACAGATTCCTAAAAGATCAATCCTCTTCACCACCGCTTCCGCGCAACGCCCTCCGCTGGCGCAATTCCTCCGCCGCCTGCCGGAGGCGTTCGTCCGTCTCTTCGGCATCCGGCTGACCCTCGTCGGCGGCTTCCGTCGGACCATCGGGCCGGGTCGCGTCAACCTGGGAATCCTCGGAAGGGGGGCCACCGGCACGGTCGGTTTCATCCGCCGACGTAACGCCCGCCTGCTCCATCATCCGTTCGCGCCGTTCGCTCTCCTCCTGCTGCCGGCGCTCTAACTCATCCTCGGACAGTGCTTCAATCTCGGCTTCGTTTAGCACGATGGAACGCTCGCGATCGCCCCGTCCCACAGTGACCGACTCCGCTGAATCGTCGAAGGCCAACAACGTGTAATCTCCCTCGCTCTGATCGACGGCCAGCCAAAAACTTTCCTCGCTGGAGGGATCGTGAAGGCTGAACAACTCCTCGTCGCCGACCACGGTAATGCCGCGCAACTGGAGATCATCGAGCGGATCGTCACGCGGCTCGGGTTCCGGCTCCGGTTCGGGCTTGGGGGATCGGCGATCGTCGGGATCCACAAAATCCTCAGGGATAAAAGGAGAATTATTCCGCAGCTCTTCGGTATCGCCGGCTTCATCGGCTCCGGAAACCGACGACCACCCAACGACAAGAACACCTGCCAGAGTCGCGCCCAATCCCGCTGAAATAACGGTTCTCGCTTGATCCCAAAGATGTGGGATAGTGATCTTAGACCTCATACGCCAATCCATTGTTCGTGCCCCCGCGGATACATCAAGTTCCAATTGACCCGCGACATAGCGAACTCACGGGTGTTCCCTTCCAGACAAAAAAACCTTATATTGCAAATTTCCGGAACAATATGGCATTCCTCGTGATCCGGAGAAACAGTGATGAAACTCCCGACGACATACCGGCAGGCCGGAGGGGCGTTGCCGTTGTATCACACGATGGCATGCTTCGTTTTGAAGCCAACCCTGGACCGGGATCCCACACCTGTACCCATGACTACCAATATTGTGCGCTGCTTTTCCGTCGCCTTGCTCTGTCTTTTCACAGCCGGGCACCTCGCCGCCGGACCGCGATTCGATTTCGGCGGCGCGGATACGGCCGACAGCTACCTGAGTGTCGATGAAACAACCCTCTACAACCAGGACGCCGGTTTTGGGTGGATGCCGGAAGCACTGGTGGCCACCACCGACGAGGAACGGCCCGATTCGCTGCGCCGGGATTTCGCCTGGTCCGCCGACGCGGCTGTATTTCGGGTTGATTTGGAACCTGGCGTTTACCGCTTGACGGTCACTTCGGGCAACCGGGCGACGACCAACCATTCCACCCTGGTTTCCGTTAACGCCGACGGCATCGACTTTCCCCGCATGTATCCGCTGCCCGGACAGTATGTAACATCATCGGCATCCATTCCCGTCACCGAAGGTTTTCTGGAAATCACCCTCGAAACCGAGCGCAATCGCTGGGTCGTCAACGCGTTAGCGCTTGAACGGGAGGACGATTTGGTTTCGGAGGAAATCGCACGCACGCCGCTGCCGGCGCCGGAGCATTGGAGCCGCGCGGCGGAAAGCCCCGACCCCACGGCTCCCTTGGCCGCCGAATTCCGCGCAGCGATCAGCAATCGCAAACCGCCGGATGAAACCGGTCTCAACCGCAACGACTACCTCGACCTGCTTCGATGCGTGGTGGAGGCGTTTCGTGATTACCAGGAAGACAGCGGCGCTATCATCGATCCGTACGCCGACGAGGAAACCCGTTACGCGACTCCCGCTTACGCCCTCGCGGCGGCGGTGGCGGCGAAGGCCGACGGAAGCGCGTCACTCATTCAATTGGCTTCCGATGCCATGGATCACGCTGTGAATGGTCTGGCCAACGGGCAGGGCTCCAACCAGTACGAGGATTTCCACGTTTCCCTGCTGGCCCGGACGCTGCCCTTCCTCCAGGATACTGTCGAAGAGGAACGACTCGACCGGTGGCGGACAACACTTGCCGGACTGGAGCCTTCTCAGGTCTATCGCGCTCCACCCGGCGGCGGACACTGGAACGTTTCGGCGCTCAGTGGCGAGGCCCGGCTGCAGGATCTCGGTCTGCGTGAAAACGGAGCATATGTGGACCGTTCACTCCGGGAACACGGACGCTTCTTCACGCCTTGGGGTCTCTACCTCGACCCCGGAGGCGAATCTCTGGCTTACGATCTCTTCGCGCGCTTCTGGCTCACCGATATGCTGACACACGGCTACACCGGTGCGTTCGCCAATAAACTGAACGTCCTGATGGACCGGGGTGCGCTGACCAGCCTGTTTCTGCAATCGCCGCACGGAACGTTGCCGATCGGCGGACGGGGTTCCCAGCACCAATGGAACGAAGCCCTCCAATGTGCCGCATTCGAAATCCACGCCCGGCGGGCCATCGAAGCGGGCGATCCGGTACTGGCCGGCGTCTTCAAGCGAGCCGCCCGCCTTTCGCTGGCCTCGTTGCGAGACTGGGTTCGTCCGGAAAAGGATTTCTGGATCGTCAAGAACCGGTACCCTCCCAAGGAGCGCCACGGCTTCGAGGCCACTTCGCACCATTCCTCCGCCAACCTCCTGACCGTGGCCCTGCTGGCCCTGGCACACCACCACGCCGCTTTCACGGAAAACCAGGACGTTCCGGTCTGGCGCGAACAGTTGACTCCGGTCGAAACCGGAGGCTTCCTGCTCGATCTCCGCGAGGACTTTCACACCGTGATCGCGAACGCCGGCGGTCACTACGTTCTGATCGACACCGCGGGTCTGCCCAACCTCCACGCCACCGGTCTGCTCCGCGTCCACCACCCCGCCGGCGACCCGCTCCTCGGCCCCGGCGACGGTGTCGCTCAACGGGATGAGTCCCGGCTGTTCGCGGCGGCCGGTTTGACCTGGCGCGATTCCGATGGCCAATGGCGGCGACTCGGCGAGTACGACAAACGGGCGATCGACACCGTTGATCTAACGATTGACGCTCAGGACCCCGAACGAATCGATTTCACCCTGACCTACCACGGGGAATTTCGCGGCGTCGAAGAGGTGCGCGAACATTATGTTCTGGAGCCGGAGGAACTTAGGCTCACCGCATCGGCCTCAGGCGGCGCGCCGCTCCTGGGAATGGTATGGCCCGTTTTCGAAACCGACGGTGAAAACTCCACGGCTATCGACGTCGGGTCCGAGGAAATCCGAGTGACCCGAAACGGTCACACCCAGATTTTTCACACCCCGGACGCCGGCGAAGTCCGGCTCGGCGAGCAAAGCTACCACACCCGCCACGGTCTGGCCCGCCTGGGCGTAGCCAGGTTCCCCGCGGACGTCCCGCCCACGCTCGTTATTCGACCGGAAACGGCGTCGGGCGATTGACCGCTGTCCACAACCGCGTGCAGGATTTGACGGAGTCGTTCCTTTACTTTATCCGTGTCCGGTGACGATAAAATCAATTGGAAAATCAGTGCTGGTCACCGGTTTACTTGTTGCATCGGCCTCCTTGGCCGGAGCTTCGGAGAAACTCCTTACTTTTTGAGTACCATTTCATGTGAAATGACGTACTGGCTGGGCCCGAAGGAGGGTCAGGCGGCAATACCGAATCTGCTTTGCGCTCCTCCTTCAACCTTAAACATTTTGATCCTCCTGGTTCCTCCCGGAGTCTCCCATTCAATTTCGTCTCCTTCCGAGAATCCCAGAATGGCCGTGCCGATCGGCGCAAGGACCGAAAGCCTATGCCCATCCGGGTCGGCGTGTTCCGGCATGGTCAGAACCCATTCCTCGGTTTCGCCGGTGTCCATATCCAGCAGGTGCACACGAGAATTGATGGTCACCACGCCCAGCGGAATCGCCCAGGACTCCAAGATCACGGCGCGGTCGAGCTCACTCTGAAGCTGTCCGAGTGATACGTAGGACTTCACATCCTCAAACAGAAGCCTTTCCAATGTTGTCTTGAGACGAATGTGGTCTTCAGAAGTGATAAATATCGTCTTTCCACGCTTGGTCCCGTGAGTGAGCTTGCGACGAATGAGATCGCCCGACGAAATGTAGCAGATTTTCATGTTAAGTCCTCTTTCATTTAACAGTTGTCTTGCTGATTTGGAGAACAATATCCGGCAAGCTCCACCGTATGGGAACCTTGCCGCTTCAAGCCGAATCCTCGAAAAAATCCTTTGTACTCGAATTGACCGCGTAGAATTTGGCGGCAGCCTACGCAAACGTAAACGCTTCGCCGGTTCTGCTTAACACTCGCTTCCGACCAGTCTTTGGAAGATCCGCCGGGAGGTCGATTGCCCTAGGATGAACCCTCTTGTAACGCCGGCGGCGATGACGCTGACGGAGCCGTCGGTCCAGTTTCCGCACCATGAATTCTATCGCCGTGTAGGCGTTTTCGGATTTTTCGCAAACGACCATGACCGGTCCATCAATCTCCAATATTCCACGCGCTGTGAATAAAAGCTTAGATTCCCGGCTGAGCTCCATCCCGAGTTCCACCCGAATACGAATGATTCGGCCGTCATGACGAAACAACAGGTTCGTCTTCTCCTGAATGAAAGCTTTCAATGCCTCCGTCAATTTCAGGCCGTGGCCGGTCATAATCAGGTTGTTTCGTGTCGCATTCATCATATTCCGTTCTCCTCCTGTTGTTGTTTCCGCCTGCACACCATTACCCGGCCGGAATCCGGCGTCAAAGTACGGGAACTCGATTGAGCAAGGTCCAATTAATATGCATCTCGGAAAAAAATGCTTATGTGTTCGATGGAACCCCAGCGGGATGGTGTCATTCCGACGCGAAATTCCCGGCCGGGGTACGACTAATCCGGCAATCGGCTCCAATGTTCAGTTGGATGTGCGCGCTTTGTTTGAAACATGCCAAAAACACGCCCGATTACCGGCACCATTCAAGGCAGACCTCTGGCGGGGCACCGCCTAGACACAATCTTTCAAAGAAACTGAAAAGTGAACCCTTCACGCCAGTACGGATACCTGGATTCCTTGACGAAGTCAAGCCCATTTGATGCTCATTGCTCCGTTCGCCGATGGTCCTGTCGAACTGGTCGCTACAAGTCCGTTCGATCACCCGGTGGATGGGAGTCTGTCGAGCAAGCCGGACAGACGGGCAGGCCCGATCAACGCCTTTTCGTGAGCAATCCCACGATCAGCACGAACACCACCGAGCCGATAATCGACCAGACGATGGGAAAGGAGTTGCCGCCGATGGTAACATTCAAAAGCTCGGGCAGCCCGAGCTGCGCACTCATCCAGGAACCGAGCAGTGCTCCGATAAAACCGACGGCGATCGAGACCAGGATCCCCCCGCGGGAAGAACCGGCGATGGCTTGTCCGATGGCCCCGCAGATTCCGGCGATCAAGAGCAGGAGGATAAATTCGAGAACAGTCATAATGCCTTTGCGGTTCAGATAATAGTGTTGGATCGCAGTCCTTGGCAATGGAAACAGTGGAATGAGAATCATCTTGCTCCCTGTTGTTCGAATCGCCCCCATTTCCCCCCAGCCTGCCCTTATTTCCCGCAAATGGCGGTGGTAGGCGCGTTTTCGGGTGTCGTGATGGCCCGGGAAAAGGAAAAATACGCATCTAAGTTGACGGACTCGTCCGTCCGGGGAATAGGTGGCTTTGTGAAAACAAACGAGCAGAGTGCCGGACGGCCGAAAGACGAGACTCTTGCGGAACGTCGCCGACGGGAGATCCTGGCCGAGGCGGCACGGTTGTTCGCCGAAACGGGTTATCCGCGCGCCGATCTCCAGGTGCTGGCGGATCGTCTCGGCGTTGGGAAAGGAACGGTGTACCGGTATTTTTCCACCAAAGAGGCGCTGTTTCTCGCTGCGGTGGACGAGGGAATTCACGGTTTGAGCGAAGTGATAGACGCCGCGCTCGAGGATGAATCCGATCCCGTTCGGCGACTGGAAAAGTCGGTTCACACCTACCTCGGTTATTTCGACCGCCACCCGGAGATGGTGGAGCTTCTGATCATCGAACGGGCCGAGTTTCGGGACCGCAAGAAAGCCACGTACTTCGTGTATAAGGAACGCCATCACGGCCGTCGCCGAGCGATTGCCGAAGAAGGTATGGCGTCGGGCGCCTTCCGGCAAATGGATCCGGAGCGGCTCATGCGCGTCGTCAGCGATCTTCTTTACGGCGTCATTTTCACCAATCACTTCTCCGAGCGCCGGGTCCCTTTCGAGCAGCAGGCCCAGGAGGTCATAGATTTCGTCCTACACGGTATTGCCGGCCGTAAAGATCACTCATCCGACTGAAAGTGCCATTCACTATTGCCTATACCTATGAAAACCGACCACCCGGAAATTCGTCGCGGTGCCTTCCACCGCCGGGCTTCATTTTTTAGCCTGTCTTCGCGGCGGGTTGCACCACGGACGCCAACCCACCGAAATCTTCGGCTTGCCGTGGCGGCAACAGGAATCGCTTGCTTGAGTTCGTTTTTGGTAACCGGCGGCGGAGGTGACCAGCCCGGCGGCGTGGGCCAGACGCCGCCGCCTCCGGTCACGGTCGCGGAGGTGACCTCCGGCGACATTGAGATTCATCGCGACTACGCCGCTCGGGTTCGTGCCGTGCGCGAGGTCGAAGTGCGGGCCCGGGTGGGCGGAATCCTTGAGAAGCGAATGTATGAAGAGGGGCAATACGTTGAACGCGGCGACATCCTGTTCGCGATCGAAACCGAACCGTATGAGATCGCCCTGCGCCAATCCGAAGCCGATCTCGCCAATGCCCGGGCCAACCGCCGGCAGGCGGAACGGGAATGGCGGCGGGTTTCGGGCCTTTTCGACCGCAACGCGGTGAGTGAGCGAGAACGCGACAACGCCGAATCCACGCTCGAGCTCGCCGAGGCACGGGAGGAACTGAACCGGTCCCGGGTAGCCGACGCCGTCCGGAATCTCGATTATACCCGGGTCCAGGCTCCCCTCGCCGGATCCACCGGATTGGAAACACTTTCTGAAGGCAGCCTGATCGAAGCGGGACAACCGTTGACCCGCCTGACTCAGCAGGATCCGGCGCACGTGCGATTTTCGCTGCCCGAATCGGACGCGGCCCTCCACCGTGAAGCGCGCCGCGCCAAGACCGTGAACGACGAATCCGGTGCTCATCGCCGCGATGTTCGCCTCCGGCTGCCGGACGGCGAGTGGTACTCGGAACCGGGCGTTCTAGACTTCACGGACGCGACCATCGACGCGCGAACCGGCACGATAACGGTGCGCGCCGTCTTCGAGAATCCGGAAGGCGATCTGATCCCCGGTCAGTTCGTCCGGGTCCGGGTCACCCTGGAGGAATTGACGGGCGTGTTCAACATTGAGCCAACCGCCATCGGCGAGGGCCCTGAAGGCCCCCGCGTCTTCATCCTTCTCGAAGACGGCACGGTGGAATCACGCGACGTGGAACTGGGGCCGGTAGTGGATGACGGGCAAGTCGTCCTTTCCGGCCTGGAGGAGGGAGAGCGCCTCGTGGTCAACGGCCACGTGGCCCTTCGGGAGGGCATGGCCGTCTCGGCGCAAACGCGCAACGGGGAGGAAAACTGATGTTTCGTTTTTTCATCGACCGGCCGATCTTTTCAACGGTCGTTTCACTTGTGATTCTGATCGCGGGCGTCGCTTCGCTGACTCTCCTTCCGGTGGAGCAGTACCCGGACGTAGTGCCTCCCCAGGTGGTCGTCAACGCCACCTACCCCGGGGCCAGCGCGGACGTGCTGGCGGAATCGGTGGCCGCTCCGCTGGAACAGGAGATCAACGGCGTGGACGACATGATCTACCTGCAATCCACAAGCACCGACGCCGGGATGCTGCAAATCTCGGTTTCGTTCGCGATGGGAACGGATCCCGACCAGGCGGCGATCAACGTCAACAACCGCGTGCAGGCGGCCCTGCCGCGGTTGCCTCAGGTGGTGCGTGAACTCGGGGTACGGGTCGAGGCGCGTTCCACCAACATTCTGATGGTTCCGGTGCTGAGTTCCACCCGGCAGAGCACGCTGGAAATCAGCAATTACGCCCTGTTGAACATCATCGACGAGTTGGTCCGCATTCCCGGAGTCGGCGACGCTTCGCTGTTCGGAGCCCAGGACTATTCGATGCGCATCTGGTTCAGTCCGGACAAGCTCGCCCAGTTTCAGCTCACGCCTTCCGATGTGGCCGCCTCCCTCCGCGAACAAAACGCCCAGTTCGCCGCCGGGCGGATCGGCGCTGAGCCCGCGATCCCCGGACAACCATTCACCTATTCCGTCACGACGCGCGGGCAACTGGATTCAGCCGAAGAGTTCGAGCGGGTCATTCTCCGTTCCCTCGACGACGGCAGTGCGCTCCGGCTCGGAGATGTGGCCCGGGTTGAACTGGGCTCCCAGAACTACGCTTTTTCCGCTACACACAACGCGGAACCGACGGTTCCCCTGGGCATCTTTCTGGAACCCGGCGCCAACGCGCTCGACACCGCCCGGGCGGTGCGCGAGGCCCTCGACCGGATGTCCGAGCGCTTCCCCGAGGGTCTGTCGTATCACATCCCTTTCGACACGACGGAATTCGTGGAAGTCTCGATTCGCGAAGTGATTATCACCCTGCTGCTGGCCACCGGGCTGGTGGTCCTGGTGACGTTCGTCTTTCTCCAGCATTTCCGGGCGACCTTGATTCCGGTGGCGGCGATTCCCGTCTCCCTGATCGGCACCTTCGCCGGAATGCAGATATTCGGATTTTCCATCAACCTGCTGACCCTGTTCGGTCTCGTCCTGGCGATCGGGATCGTGGTGGACAACGCCATTATCGTGATGGAGAACGTCGCCCGCCTCATGCACGAACGGGGGTTGCGCGCCCGGGAGGCCGCCATCGAAACGATGGGCCAGGTGACAGGAGCGGTCGTCTCATCGACCCTGGTGCTGGTGGCGGTGTTTGCCCCGGTCACGTTCCTCGGGGGGTTGACGGGCGAGCTTTACCGCCAGTTCGCGGTCACGATCGCGGTGTCCGTGGTGGTTTCCGGCGTGGTTGCGCTCACGCTCACGCCGGCCATGTGCGCCCTGCTTCTCGATCGAACACCCAAAGACGTCTGGCCGCCCTTCCGTTGGTTCAACAAGGCGTTCGGGCGGATCAACGACTCGTTCGTTTTCGGGGTGAGAACGGTTTTGAAGCACTGGGTGCCCGGCGTTCTGTTTTCCGCACTGGTAGGCGTATCCACGCTATTCATCCTTAGCCGCATGCCCTCGGGATTGGTTCCCCAGGAGGACCAGGGCGTGGCGTTGGCGGTTTATCATCTGCCGCCCGTCTCCTCGCTCGAACGCACCGAGGCGGTCCGCGATGCACTTTCGCGTCAGATCGTAGCCCTTGAAGAAGTCTCCGACTTCGCCAGCTTCGCCGGATTCGATCTGTTCGCCGAATCCCTGCGTACGAACGCGGGGGCCGGATTTATCAACCTGACCTCCTGGAGCGAGCGCACGGGTCCCGGACAGGATGCGGCATCCGTCGCCAACCGGGTGATGGCTGCCGGGCTCGGTGTTCAGGAGGCCAACGTCATGGCATTCGTCCCGCCGCCGATTCAGGGCCTGTCCCTCACCGGCGGGGTCGAAGGTTTCCTCCAGGTACGCGGGGAGACGTCTCCGGACGAGATGCAAGGCATCGCCCAACGGTTTGTCGCCGCCGCTTCGGAGCGTCCGGAACTGGTCAACGTGCGCACCACCCTCGATACCGGCATCCCCCGCTATCACGCCGAAGTGGACCGGGAAAAAGCGAAAGCGATGGGCGTGGCGATCAACCAGGTGTTCGAAACCATGAACAGCACGTTCGGTTCCCTGTACGTGAATGACTTCACCTACGCCGGCCGGCTCTGGCAGGTCAACCTGCAATCCGAGGCGGAATTCCGGATGCAACCGGAAGATCTGCACAAGGCATTCGTGCGCTCCGGCTCGGGCGAGATGATTCCTCTGAATTCGCTGGTCACGCTTGAACGCAGTCGAGGAGCGGATGTGCTGAACCGGTTCAACCTGTATCCGGCGGCCCGAATGACGGCCGACCCGGCACCCGGCTTCACGACCGGCCAGGCCAAGGACGCTATGGAAGCGGTGGCGGCCGAATTGCGTACCGACACCGACACTCTCTTGGGCTGGATCGGGGAAGCGTATCAGCTCGATGTCGCCGCCGGCGCCGGCGGCGCGGCTTTCGGGTTGGGGCTGTTGATGGTGTTCCTCATCCTGGCGGCACAATACGAACGTTGGACCCTGCCGCTGGCGGTGGCGTCAGCGGTGCCGTTCGCGGTTCTGGGCGCGGCGATGACCACGTTCCTGCGGGGCTTTCCCAACGACATCTATTTCCAGGTCGGCCTGTTGGTCCTGATCGGTCTGGCGGCGAAGAACGCCATTCTCATCGTCGAGTTCGCCGCGCAAAACCGGAAAGCCGGTATGAGCTCCCACGACGCGGCGGTCGCCGCCGCGCGGCAACGGTTTCGCCCGATCATCATGACCGCCCTCACCTTTATCATCGGCACCCTGCCCCTGGTTTTCGCCACCGGTGCCGGAGCCGCCAGCCGGCAGGCGATCGGCACCGTCGTGGTCGGGGGCATGATCATTGCCAGTACCGTGGCGCTGCCGTTTGTCGCCCTCGCCTACAAACTGCTGTCGCAATTCGCCACCTGGCGCCGCGAACGCCGGACAATTCACGCGCCAACCTGATGGAAACCACAAGACTCACAATGATTCCGGCCGTCGCTGGCGCGGCCATCCTGGCCGGCTGTGTCACCGGACCCGACTATCGCGTCCCCGACACGGCGCCGCCGAATACTCAATCGAGCAAACGGACGATCTTCCTGGCTTGCACCGACGCCGCGGCGTACAGGGTTTCGATTGTCACGCCGTATTGGAAGCACTCGATTTCCACGCGGCGCATCGTTTCGATCAGGCGCCGGGCTTCGGCTTTGGAGCTCCAGTTCAGGGCTCCGGGGTCCGGGCCCATTTCGTCCAGCCATAGGAGCTCCCGCAAACCGTCGTACACGGCCCGCCACAAGGCGGACCGCGGAGTCAGATGTCTCTGGCCGTCGGTAATCCGCCACATACCGCCGCGAAAGTCCAGGGCAACCCCTTCCGGCAGTACGCGGGCCAAGGCATTCCTTAATTCCCGCATGGAGGGATTCGTTGTTGGCAGTAACACGCATCCTTCATGCATCGTCCCGTTCCTCCTGTCCATCATAACTCTCATCCTGACCTTCCCCTTCGCCTCGCACCCGGCGCTGCTTCCGGCCCGTTGGGAGTTCTTGCCTGTTGCGCGCTATGTGGCCCGCCAAGGTCCGGCGAATCAAGGCGCTCTTGGAAGTGCGTTGGCGGGCGGCAGCTTCTCTGAAAAACCGGTCCACTTCTTCGGGCAGGGTCACGCTGACGGTTTTGCGAATCATGGGATAACTCATTTTCTTACTATTTCTTAATAAGACGTCAAGCGAGAACCTTGATCTTTTTTCGAAAACCCCGTTAAGTGGCGGTGGATGACAAAAAAGAAGACCAGGACCCGGCCGATCGGCAAAGGCACCCGAAACATCAGCCTGAACATGCCCGAACAGTTGCGGAACGATCTGGTCGCGCTGGCACAGGCATCCGGGATGACTCTCAGCGCCTATCTGCGCATGATCCTCACCCGGGCCGTCGAACGGGGCACCGTGTTCCAGATCACGGAACACCGCTCCCGCGAGCACCTCCGGGTGGCCGAACCGCCCCCCGCCCAGACAACTCGGAGACAATCGGATTGATCCGACCTCCCCGCCCTCTTCAAAGGCTTGCATGAACAGAATTCTCACCCTTCGACACATCACGGTGTAGCGCTATTCCCGCCCCGTGTTCCCCGGCGAGCACCGGTTGATGTTTCGCCCGCGGGACAGTCACGACATCAGCCTGATCGATACGTCCATCTCGATTTCTCCCACCGCCGAGATTCACTACTACCACGACCCGTTCAACAACTCGATCACCGTGGCGCGCTTCGCGGAATCGACTTCGGAGCTCCGCTTCGACAGTTCGTTCCGGATTGAACATTACGGAAAAGTGATATCCGGATACGAACTGGAACCCTACGCGCAAACGTATCCGTTTATATATGACAATGATGAGCTCCCGGATTTGATGCGCAGCATTGAGCGGCGATACCCCGACCCGGGAAGACAGATTTCGAATTGGGCGCGCCGGTTTCTCGACCCTTCGGGAAAAACGGACACCCACACACTGCTCGCCTCCATGAATGCCGCGATCAAGAACGACTTCCTGTACGTGGAGCGCTACGACCAGGGCGTTCAGGACCCACTCGATACGCTCCGCAACGGCTCCGGCTCCTGTCGCGATTACGCGCTGTTCCTCATGGAAGCCGTGCGCAGCCTGGGGCTCGCCGCCCGTTTCGTCACCGGGTACCTCTACGATCCGTCCCTCGACAGCGATGAGCCGGCCACCGTGGGCGGGGGATCCACGCACGCCTGGGTTCAGATTTGCCTGCCCGGCGTGGGCTGGGTCGAATTCGATCCCACCAACGGCCTGATCGGCGGCGCCAACCTCATCCGGGTGGCGGTGGTCCGCGACCCGTCGCAGGCCGTTCCGGTACGGGGCGTGTACACCGGCTCCGCCAAAGACTTCCTGGGAATGTCGGTCGAGGTCAACGTGACGCGGGAATGAAAACCGGAAAGAAACCCGGTCCTCAAACCAGGTGATGGATGGTCACGCCGGCCTCGCCCAGAATTTCCTCGGTCAACGGGTCATTGTTGTAATCGAGGCGGTACTTGATGGCGGAAATGCCGGCGCCGGCGAGCATCTTGGCGCAGTTGACGCACGGGTAGTGGGTGATGTAGGCGACGCATCCCTCAACGCTGCTTCCGCGGCGGGCGGCATCGACAATGGCGTTCTGCTCGGCGTGAACGGTTCCCTGTTCGTGTCCGTCGCGCACCCGCGAACTGTGCGGGGTGCCGGGCAGGAAACCGTTGTAACCCGCGGCGATGATCCGGTTCTTGTGGACTCCGGAGGAGACCAGGAGGCAGCCGACATGCAGGCGCCCGCAAGCGGACCGCGTGGCGATCAGGAACGCCGTCGCCATAAAATACTCGTCCCAGGAAGGCCGTTCGGACCGTTCCGAGGTCACCGCCACAATCTGTTCGAGAAAATCTCCGTGCATACCGTTTCGAATCAGGACTCCATCCAGTCGTTCGGGATTCCCGGGCCGCTTCGTTTCGGTGAAACATGGCAAGCGATCGCGACCACCCTGGATCCGCGATTCCCGGAAAATAAATCCAGGCTGAAGGATAGAGTGACGATGGTGGTGGTGGCGAGCCTTTAAGGCAATGACGCGTGCGCAGAGATGTCGGGCGAACAGCATGGCGAACTCCTCCTGTGGGATGGGGAAACGTCCGGCACGACCAATTGTTGCCGGGCGACAGCCAGCTCCTTGGCAGGACTTGTGCCAAGCTGGAACATCCGTGTATCTGATTATTCCGCAATGATTTCAGATCAGACCGCATCCCGCTCCCCAAACTCTCCGCACCAAAAACCGGGGGCTATTCCCCGAGACGGGGGATCGCCCCGGGGAATAGCCACCAATCGTTTTTGAAGCTGTCGCTCGCGCCTGGACACGATTCTGGAATCCCGCGCCATCCGGGGCGTTTTCCTGCTTCCAACCATGATCACATGCTCGGCTGAATTGTTCGGACCGGAATGGCCGCCGGTTATTCGACGTAGAGGCCGGGGGTTTTTTGCTTTCCCTCACGGCGGACTCTGACAGAGTCGAACATCGTATGAAAATCTGCTGTATAGGAGCCGGTTACGTCGGCGGCCCCACCATGGCGGTCATTGCCCAGAAGTCCCCGGACATTGAGGTGACCGTCGTCGATATCAACGAGGAGCGTATCGCCGCGTGGAATTCGGACGCTCTTCCGATTTATGAGCCCGGACTCGACGATGTCGTCCGCGAGGCCCGGGGACGAAACCTGTTTTTCTCGACGGATGTGGACCGGGGGATCCGCGAGGCGGACATGATCTTCGTAAGCGTCAATACGCCCACCAAAACCTACGGCATCGGCGCCGGCCAGGCCGCGGACCTGCGTTATGTCGAGATGTGCGCGCGGCGTATCGCCCAGGTGACCGACGGTCCGAAGATTGTGGTCGAGAAGTCCACCCTGCCCGTCCGCACCGCCGAATCCATTAAACGGATACTTGGTGTGAATCCGAACGGCCACCACTTTCAGGTTCTGTCCAATCCCGAATTTCTGGCGGAAGGCACGGCGATCGAGGATCTGAACGATCCGGACCGCGTTCTCATCGGCGGCGAGGAAACCGACGAGGGCCGCGCGGCGGTCAACAAGCTGGTCGAGGTCTATGCCAACTGGGTGCCCCGCGAGAGTATCATCACCACCAACCTTTGGTCCTCGGAGCTGTCCAAGCTCACCGCCAACGCCTTTCTGGCCCAGCGCATTTCCTCCATCAACGCCATTTCCGCACTGTGCGAAGCCACCGGCGCAAACGTGGACGAGGTCGCCTCGTCCATCGGCCGCGACCAGCGGATCGGACCGAAATTCCTTAAGGCCTCGGTCGGCTTCGGCGGATCCTGCTTCCAGAAGGACATCCTCAACCTGGTTTACCTGTGCCGTCACTTCGGCCTGCCGGAGGTCGCCGACTACTGGGAGCAGGTGGTGAGCATGAACGACTACCAGAAGAAACGTTTCGCCGAGAACGTGGTGAAGAAACTCTTCAACACGGTGTCGGGCAAGAAAATCGCCATCTTCGGTTACGCGTTCAAGAAGGATACCAACGACACCCGCGAGTCGGCCGCGATCTACATTTGCCGCGATCTTCTCGAAGAGCGAGCCGTCCTGTCGATTTACGATCCCAAGGTCGCCGCCGACGATATCCGGCACACCCTCGGGCATCCGGACGAGGAACAGGGCGACGGGCCCGACGGCAAGCGCATCGAAATTGTGTCGGACCCCTACGCCGCGGCGAAAGACGCTCACGCCATCCTGGTGCTGACCGAATGGGACGCCTTCAAGGAACTCGACTACGAACGGATCTATCGCGACATGCCGAAGCCGGCGTTCCTCTTCGACGGACGCAACATTCTCGATCTGGATGACCTCCGGAAGATCGGCTTCGAAGCCTCCGGCATCGGCCACGGGTAATTCAGCCGGGATCATTCCGGTGAATTATTCCGGTTCGGTGTTTCATTCCCCGGCGGCATGCGGTTAGACTCGCCGGGGATGAACACCACGGAGAAATCCATTCCTTTCGCCGAGTTGACCGACGGTTTCGAGGGCAACGTGCACACCGGTTCGGTCCTCCGGAAGCTTTACAGCACCGACGCCTCGGAGTATCAGGAATTGCCCAGCGCAGTCGCCCTGCCGCGGTCGGAAGCGGACGTGGCCCGTCTGATTCGTTTCGCCGGCCGCCACGGTATCGGGCTTATTCCGCGCACCGCCGGCACCTCCCTGGCCGGTCAGGTGGTCGGGAACGGGATCGCGGTCGATGTCGGACGTCACCTCAATCGCATCCTGGCGATCGACCCGGAACGCCGGCGGGTGCGGGTTCAGCCCGGTGTCATTCGCAACGAACTCAACCAGGCGCTCGCTCCGCACGCCCTCCTGTTCGGCCCTGAAACCTCCACCGCCAACCGGGCCATGATCGGCGGGATGGCCGGCAACAACTCCTGCGGCTCGAATTCCATCATCTACGGCAG
The DNA here is from genome assembly GCA_007132315.1 of Opitutales bacterium. Lineage (GTDB taxonomy): Bacteria > Verrucomicrobiota > Verrucomicrobiia > Opitutales > T3Sed10-336 > SLOW01. The sequence goes on along the minus strand of SLOW01000298.1, from coordinate 9,988 downwards.
CACCCGCGATCACCTGGTGTCGGTCCGGGGCTTGCTGAGCGACGGGAGCGAGGCCACCTTCGGTCCCCTGACCGCGGCCGAGTTCGCCGCCAAATGCGACGGACCCGACACCTTGGAAACCCGAATCCACCGCGGCTTGCGCGACCTGCTCTCCGATCCGGAGAACCGCCGCGCCATCGCCGAGGGGTATCCCAAACCGTCCATCGAACGCCGCAACACGGGTTACGCCCTCGATCTCCTGATGAACGCCGATGTTTTCGATCCGGATTCGGACAAACCGTTCAACCTCTGCAAGCTCCTGGCGGGCTCGGAGGGAACGCTGTTTTTCGGGCTCGAATACGAACTCAACTGCGAACCACTGCCCTCCGAAGGCGCGCTGATGTGCGCCCATTTCGGATCTCTCGACGACGCTCTGAAGGCCACTCTGGTCGCCTTGCGGCATCGGCCCTCGGCCTGCGAACTCATCGACAAACACATCCTCGACTGCACCCGCCAGAACATCGAGCAGCGCAGGAACCGGTTCTTCGTCGAAGGCGATCCGGCCGCGATCCTGGTGATCGAGATCCGACGCCCCGAACCCGATGCGATCCAGGCCGAAATGGAATCGCTCGAAACCGATTTGAAAGCCACCGGCCTCGGCTACGCGTTTCCCGTGTTGCGGGGTTCGGAAGGCAACCGGGTCTGGGACTTGCGCCGGGCGGGTCAAGGGGTGATGACCAATGTGGTGGGCGACACCCGGCCCGCCGAGGTGGTGGAGGACACCGCGGTCGATGTCGCCGACCTGCCCGACTATATCGGGGAATTCGATACGATCATGCGCGACAAGTACGGCATCGGATGCGTCTATTACGCCCACGCCGGAAGCGGCGAATTGCACACCAGGCCCCTGATCAACCTGAAAACCGAGGAAGGTCACCGCATGTTCCGCTCGATCGCCGAGGACGTCGCGGCCCTGGTCAAAAAATACCGCGGCTCCCTCAGCGGCGAACACGGCGACGGACGACTCCGCGGAGAATTCATCCCTTTCATGACCGGCGACCGCTGCTACGAATTAATGCGCCGGGTTAAAAACCTGTTCGACCCCGACAATCTGTTCAACCCGGGCAAAATCATCGACACCCCGCCCATGGACGCGCACCACCGGTACGGACCCGGACACCCCACACCGGACTATGAAACGGTGTTCGATTTCTCCCCGGTCATGGGAGTCCTGCGCGCGGCCGAAAAATGCAACGGGTCGGGCGATTGCAGAAAAACCCACCTCACCGGCGGCACCATGTGTCCGAGCTATATGGCGACGCGCGACGAAAAAGACAGTACCCGCGCCCGCGCCAACATCCTTCGCCACATCCTCACCAATCCGCCGGATCCCGCGAAACCGTTCGCCAGCGACGAAATTCACGAAGTTATGGACCTCTGCCTCTCCTGCAAAGGGTGCAAGGCGGAATGCCCCTCCAACGTGGACGTCGCCAAACTGAAAGCCGAATTTCTCCAGCACTATTACGATGCCAACGGAACGTCGCTTCGAACCCGGCTGATCGCCGGCTTTCCGCAACTCGCCCGGTTTGCTTCCAAGGCGCCTTGGCTCTGGAACACGATCTTCGGCACGCCGTTCCTCCGCCGCCTGGCCAACCGGGCGAGCGGTTTTCATCCGGACCGTACCATCCCCCTGCTCGCCCCGACGACGCTGCGGGCGTGGCACGCGAAGCGCCGGGAGCCGGCCGGTCGAAAGTCCGCGCGCAAAGTCTGGTTCTTTTGCGACGAGTTCACCGATTTTCAGGATGGCACCGCCGGACGCGCGGCCGTCGAATTGCTCGAAGCACTCGGCTACGACGTCCGCATTCCCGATCACAGGGAAAGCGGCCGGGCGGCGCTATCCAAAGGACTCCTCCGCCGCGCCCGGCGAATCGCCCGCGACAACGTCAAGGCGCTCGCTCCGCACGTTTCGGCCGAGGCGCCCCTCGTCGGGCTCGAACCTTCAGCCCTGTTGTCCTTTCGCGACGAATACCCGGACCTGCTCCGCGGACCCGACAAGGAACAGGCGAACGAACTGGCCCGACACGCTCTGCTGATCGACGAATTCATCGCCCGCGAAATCGACGCCGGCCACATCTCCTCCGACGCCTTCGATTCTGTAGACCGCGTGATCCACCTGCACGGCCACTGCCACCAGAAAGCGCTCGCCTCCCAGACGCCGACCGTCCGCATGCTGGAACTGCCCCGCGGCAACCGAGTGCGCCTGATCCCCTCGGGCTGCTGCGGCATGGCGGGATCGTTCGGATACGAAAAAGAGCACTACAGCCTCTCCCAGCGGATCGGCGAACTGGTCCTGTTCCCCCGCGTGCGCGAAGCTCTCGACGATCACCTGATAGCCGCCCCCGGCACCAGTTGCCGCCATCAGATTCAGGACGCCACCGGCCGCCGCGCTCTTCACCCAGTCGAGATCCTGCGCGCCGCGCTACGCAATCCACCGGCGGACTGAATTGCCTTCCGGCAACGCGCAACTTCACCCAATCGGCGCCCGCGGCCGTGACGGAGCCCGGCCCGCCACGGTGATGCGGACCCCTCCGGTTACCAGCCCTCCTGTTTCCGTCCCTCGCCCCACGCCCCTCTCCCCTCGTCCCTCAGTAAGCCGGCCGCCCCCCCTGTAGGCCTACACCAGCCTTTCCGCCGAAACCCCTTCCCGCCGGTGATGCCGCGCCCCACGCCCCACGAATCGGCACGCCAAAACGACCGCCGGGCCTCAGTCGAATTGCCGCCGAAAGTCGTCGAAGGCCGCCTTCAACGCCGCGGTTTCCTCCTTCAACACGGCCACTTCTTGTTCGAGGGCCTCGACCCGTCCCTGAAGCGAGGCCCGGGTGGGGGCCGACGCGACTTCGGTTTCCGCCGGCGCCGCCGGGGTTTCGGGCTCGCCGCAGAGCAAATGGGTGTAGCGCGACTCCTTGTGCCCGGGCTGCCGGGGCAGTTTGCGCACCAACGGGCCGGCCGGGGACTCGGCGAGGCGCTTGAGCACCTGCTCGACCTCCTCGATGCCCGCGAACGGTCGCAGGCGGTCGCAGCGGTTGCGCAATTCCCCCGGCGTTTGGGGCCCGCGCACCAGCAACTCACACAACACCGCCCGTTCGGCCAGCCCCGGGTCGCCCAGACGATCCGTCAGGCGCTTGAACTTTGGCACCCGGGAGTCGGCCACCGAAACGATGACGGCCAGCTTCTTCTCGCGCAGCGCGTCAAGCGCCTCGTTCACATCGTCCGCCACCAGCTCCATGACCGGACGCCGGTTCGACTTCTGGTTGCACGCGTTGGTCAGCGCGTTCAGCGTCATCGGATAATACTCCGGCGTCGCGATCTCCTTTTCGAACAGGCATCCCAAGACCCGTGCCTCTTCCGGGGTCAGTGTGATTGTATCGTGCTCGGTAGCGGTGTCTTTTCCGTGCGATTCCATGGTCTCTTCTGAGAGACCTAACCGCCCCGGCGGGTTCCGCAAGAAAGGAAATTCGCCCGGACTTCCCACGTACCCGGCGAATCCCGCCTGTTCGGCAATTGCAGATCCGCGCAGGCAATCATATCCCGGCCGGTTTCGTCTGGAAACGAGCGGTCGATATGGCGATCGCTCAGAAACGCGATCACCCGCAAACAACAACGCGGCATCGCGCGGCGCGGATGTGGTTCCCACCGTTCAACCCCGGCTCGCTTCGGAGCTGATTTCGGTATCTTTCAAACCGCGGACGAACCGCCGGCCTTGGCACGTTTCGTATGCCTGCGAGCGATCACCAGCAACAACGCGCCCGCGCCGCCCAGCAGCGCGTAGGTACCCGGCTCCGGAATCACCGTCGCATTGATGCCCGGATCGCCCCCCGCCGGATCACCGATCAGGGCGTATGCGCCGGTTTCAGTATTCGGTACGTCTGAAATTGACGTGGTCACCATCACGCTCAAATCAAAGCTGTCTCCAAGACTATCCAAGGTCGCCAGCGGAATGGTTTCGCTGTGGGGATCGAAATCATAACCGATCAACTCGCTCGGGACTTGGCCGCCGGGCGGGGGAAGATTGACTCCCGTCGCGCTGAGATTGGTGCCGAACTGCCTGAGGGTGACACCGTTCATATTTCCTTCGATCTCCGCTTCGGAAAACCAGACCGACGTTCCGTCCACGGACACCAAAATCGAATATCCGGCTTCCCATGTGAGCGGCGGATCCGCGCCATCCCACAGACGCAACTCGATCGGATCGATGGCCAGGTTCAACTCGTAAGCCTGCGACGCCGTATTCTGATGCGCCACCGTGGCCGACCACAGCAATTGCGACTGAATGTCGTAAGAGTGCTGCTCGTCGTCGGGAGGCGGCTCCATAATGAAAAACCCGCTCGACTCCGCCGCGAAACTCGCGGATGGTTGCGAACCGCCCGAAGTCAACCCGCGGCCCACCGGCAGATCCTGGAAGGACGGCAAATGCATGCTTTGGGGCCGTGGCAATTCGGCTTCACCGAAGTGCGTGCCGTCCACCACATTGAAGTGATCCGCGATCAACATACCGTCTTCGTGACCCTGGATATTGACGGTCATATCACCATCCACGGAAAACGCCTGGACACTCGCCGGCGTAAACAGCAGGGCGGCCGCCAGTACCGGCGCGGGGAAACACGTTCCATGAACGCGTCCGATCAGGGAAATGTCAGTCATCATGGGACTCCAACTTTTGGGTTTTGGACTCGGGAATGAGATTGCAGCGGAATACAACAGGTCAACTTAATGTGTGTCTGTATTTTAAGAATGGACACGCCCCAGACAAGTCCACATCGCGCCTAATTCGAGATATTATGTTTACTAATATTAAGGAGTCATCGGATCCCTCCTGTTTGTCGCGAAATCCGACCGCGGGCGGCACCCCCGGATCCCGATCAACGACCAGGCTTGCCTTCGCGGTGATCGTTTGTCCAACATCGTGACGATGACTCATGATCCGTTGGCAGCCCTGCGACAGCACTTCGCTTTCGACCGTTTCCGTTCACCCCAGAAGGAGGTGATCGAGACCATTCTGGCCGGGCACGACACCCTCGTCATCATGCCGACCGGCGGCGGCAAGTCCCTGTGTTACCAGCTGCCCGCCCTGCTCCTGCCCCACGTCACACTGGTGGTGTCCCCGTTGATCGCGCTCATGAAGGACCAGGTGGACGTGCTCCGCGCGCGCGGCCTGCCCGCCGCTCTGCTCAACAGCACCCAGACCGCGGCCGAACAGCGAGCCACCCTGGACGCGATGGAACGGGGCGAGTTGAAACTGGTGTACGTCGCTCCGGAACGCTTTCGCAGCCAAGCCTTCCTGTCTGCCCTGCGCAACGTGCCGGTCTCTCTCTTCGCGGTGGACGAAGCCCACTGCCTGTCCCAGTGGGGCCACGACTTTCGACCGGACTATCTGCGGCTGGGGATCGCGTTGAAAAACCTGGGGCATCCGCCCGTCGCCGCCTTCACGGCGACCGCCACGCCCGAAGTCCGGGAGGACGTTCGCGTCAATCTCGAGCTCCGCGAACCAAAGGTATTTGTTTCCGGGTTCGCGCGGCCGAACCTGAGCTTCAAGGTAATGGCCACCGGATCAGAGGACGAAAAACACCGTTATCTCCAGTCGCTGATCCGCACCCATCGCAAGGGTATCATTTACTGCGCGACGCGGAAGAAGGTGGAATCGGTGGCCGAGAACCTCAAGGCCGACGGCTTTCCCGCCCTCGCCTATCACGGCGGCATGGACGACGCCGAGCGCGAGCGCATTCAGAACGCCTTCATGCGCAAGCAATCCGACCTCGTGGTCGCCACCAACGCCTTCGGCATGGGCATCGATCGCGGCGACCTGCGCTTCGTCCTCCATTTCGAAATGCCCGGCAGCCTCGAGGCCTATTACCAGGAGGCCGGCCGCGCCGGGCGGGACGGGCTGCCCTCGGAATGCCTGTTCCTGTTCAACTTCGCCGACAAGCGCACCCAGGAGTTCTTCATCGAAGGCCGCAACCCGGAAATCTCCACCGTGCGCGCGGTTTACGAGGCGCTCCGATCCGCCGCGGATAACCGCCACGAGGTCGTCCTGTCCATCGACGACCTCGGCCAACGCCTTCCCGGCAAGGTCAACCCGATCTCGGTCTCGACCTCGATCGCCATTCTCGGGCGCCACGGCTACGTGCAGCGATTCGACGTGCCCGGAAAACGGATACGGGGAACACGCCTGCTCCGACCCGACACGTCCGCCGCCGATCTCGACCTCGACGAGGAAACCCTGGCCCGCAAGCGCCAGCGCGACGAATCCCGCCTGCGGGCCGTGATCCAGTACGCCTACGAACAGCGCACCTGCCGCCAGCAATGGATCCTGCGCTACTTCGGCGAAGCCTCCAGTCAACCCTGCGGGGAATGCGACGTCTGCCGCTCGAACCGCGCGGAGAACTTCCGGCCCGGAAGCGACGCGGAGAGCATGATCGCCCGCAAGGCCCTCAGCGGCGTTGCCCGCATGTCGGACCGGCTCGGCCGGCTCGAATGGCGACCCCGATTCGGCCGCGCCCGAATCGTGCAATGCCTACTCGGAAGCAACGCCGCCGCAGTCAAACAGGCCGGCCTCGACCAACTCTCCACCCACGGCCTGCTCAAAGAGGAAGGTCGCGACTACCTGAACGCCCTGTTCCGGGAACTGGAACGGGCCGGGCTGGTTTATACCGCCGAGGGCGAATACCCCCTGTTCGGCATCACCGAAGCCGGCGCCAGGGTCATGTTGGGCGAAGCCCCCTGCACCTTCGCCTGGCCGGACCGCGCCGCACCAGCGGCCGGCAGGCGCCGCGGGAAATCCGATCGGTCCGAAAGACCCGTCAATTTCCAGGCGGAGCCACAACCCTCAAACGGTGACATGGATCCGGTCCTGTTGGAAAAACTCCGCCAGAAGCGAAGTCAAATGGCCGCCGCTCGGGGCGGCCAACCCGCCTACGTCATTCTCACCAACCGCGCCATGGAGGAACTCGCCCGCCGCCGCCCGGCCACCCCGGAAGACGCGCTCGAAATCCCCGGCATCGGCGACACCAAAGCAAAAAAAATCATTCCCGCCTTCCTGAAAATAATCCAGGAGCACTAGCAGCCTTTCGGGCTTGGATTGGGCTAAGCCCGAAAAGCTGCTAATGGTGGAAATATCATGACAAGAGAGTGGAATAGGAGTGAAAAGGAGTCATGAATCCGTATGCCAAAGTTCCTTTAGTCTCGAATCGGGTTCGTTTTGACCGAATTCTTCGTATTTCTTCACGCACAGCGCTTTTAGCGATCGCCGGTCTGGCCGGCGGCTGTGCAACCGCTCCGCAGCCGGGAACGCAGGTGCCTCGGCAGGGTGATGAGATCCTCGTCGCCGGTCAGCTCTTCCACACCGGCACGCCCATCGTGCTGTGGATGGACCCCGACGGTTACGACGCCTACCGAACGGAACGCCGCTTTAGTCCGAGGGACGAAGCCGACTGGTCGTCCTCTCGCGAGGCCGTGCCGGCGCTGAGCTCGCCCCAACGCTACAATGCGCGTCAAGTGGGCTTGACCGACGAGGAACGGGAACGGGTCCGCGGGGGCGGTTGGGACCTGCCTCTCCTGCAGAGGGTGGTCGATCAGGTGGTCCTGCACTACGACGCCGCCGGAACCAGCCGGGAATGCTTCCGCATCCTGCACGACGTGGCCGGCCTCAGCGCCCACTTCCTGATCGACCTCGACGGGACCGTTTATCAGACCCTTGATCTCAAGGAACGCGCCTGGCACGCGACCACGTCCAACACCCGGTCGATCGGGATCGAATTGGCCAATATCGGCGCCTACGAACCGGATGAAAAACACCCCCTGCACGCGTGGTACACCCGCGATCCCGACGGACGCGTGCGCATCTCCCTTCCCGACGAACTTGGCGACGGCGGCATCCGCACGGCCGGTTTCATCGGACGGCCCGCGCGCGACGAACCGGTCACCGGCCGGATTCACAACAGGAAACTCGTGCAGTATGATTTCACCCCCGAACAATACCGCGCTCTCGCCCACGTCACGGCGGCGCTCTGCCGAATTTTTCCCGTTGTCCGTCCCGACTATCCGCGGGATGAAGACGGAAATCTGATAGCCGGGAAACTACCCGACGACGAACTGGATCGATACCAGGGTTTCCTCGGTCACTTCCACATCCAGACCGAGAAGATCGATCCCGGACCGGCGTTCGACTGGGACCGATTGGTTGAAAAAACAACCCAGCTGTTGCGATCCCGATAAACGAAAACTCGAACCCGTCAAAGGAAAGGCACACCCGCCATCGTGGCGAATGTGCATCAAACACCCAATCAGCTCAACGCAACCCGCACCTCAATCGCGAAGGAAGGCATTACCACCCGGCACAGAGGTCCTTGCTCCGAATCAACTCCGCGCCCCGGCGAATTTTTTAGCTTTACCGCACGGGCCGGGTCATAAACAGTGCGTCACGCACACCCAAACCTGCCGAGGAACTCGAGGTCTTGAGTAGGGCCTTCTGTGGTGAATGACACCATGTCACGGCCTTCCCCCCCCCAGAGTTTTCATCCTTTCCGTTATCCATCATATCCGACCATGCCAATGCGCCCCGACTCAACCCCGTCCCCACAAACTCCCCTACTTCGTTCATGGAATCGGGTCGAGCTCCGGCAGGACGGGCAGCGTCGAGTGCTTAAGAAGAAACACTGGTCACGGTACCACGCCCTGTTCCTGGTCGCCGGCATGATGGGATTGATTCTTTGGTTGTTATTGACTTCCGCTGTCGGAGCCGGGGTGGCGTCGGCCTTGATGGTTCCCCTTGCGATCCTTCTGTCGGTGCCCGCGATTGGCACAATCCGGCAACTGGACGGGCGGGAGCTGCTGTACATCGACATGGAGTCGCGCACCCTGCACACCCCGGACGGGACGGCACGCCCCACCGATGAAACTACCGTGTACGAGCTGCACTACAACGGGCTGCGCTTCCAGCGTTCCTGCCTGATCCTGGCCGGAGAAAGGGGCTACCATGAGGTGTTCCGGGTCGGCGAAACCCGACCCCAGAGCTCACCCATGGGTTACCTGTGCTCGATCAGCGATATCGATTACCGCATCAAACCGATTTATTCCTGGGATAATCTCGCGGATGAAATCCGGGAAATCCGAAAGGACGAGCGAAACTGACGCCTGGGGACGTCGCAGCCAAGAATCGGATCGTTCAATAGAGAAAGGTGCCGATTCATCTATTTTCAAACGCCATGCAGTACCAGTATTCGCAAAGTAGCACCGGAAATCACTTCACCATCGCTCAAGCCGAGCCCGACGCCCGCGCCCTCCTCATTCGCCGCACCTACGGGCACCTGGCCGGGCGGGGCCCACCCTGGCGCCCCGGAAACGCCGCCCTCCAGGGCCCCTGGCGCGGCATCGAGGCCGTTTCACACTCAATCGAAGTGTTTACCCCACCCATCAAGCCCCTTGTCAAGTCGGAACGTGGCAGGGCTTGACGGCTCCGCCCGCTTTCCGCACTCTCTTCTCCATGAAAACACTTCTTAGACCGGTTCCAACGAGCGGGGAGCAGCGCCGCCTGAAAAGCGATTACTTCTCAACTTAATCAATAATAGGTCCTCTGTATCAACCCGCCGATCGGCCCTCTCTGTATTGTATTCAAGAATTCCCGGACCATTGTCCGTATCACCGCTGGTAGCATCACTACCCCCCCCTTCAATCACAGTGCCCAGTGGAATCTTCGAATCATTGGGCCAGCGGGCGACCTGCTGTGGAATGCCGTCGAGGATGAGCTCCATGGGAGCGGTTAGGGAATTGCCCCCACCCCCGCGGACCGAAGCTTCCATGTTCGGTGATTCCTAAAGCCTGCAAATCCACCTTTAAGACCTTATCCCGGATCTCTTGCAGAAGCCGCTGCTTCACCAATTCATCCTCTACAAACGTGAAATGATCTGGGGAATCAAGGTAACCACCGTCGAAAATGACTGCTGCGCCAGGGGCC